>JAZPZM010000050.1:0-12240 GCA_045544735.1 Eubacteriales bacterium | reverse complement strand
CGACTCCGCACCGTTAGGTGCGGAGTTCGCATTTGCGCCGTAGAGCGCGTCAAGCTCGCTTGTAAGCGGCGAGGCGCAAAATCTTCGCCGTAGGCGAAATTCTCCGCCTTCTAATCTTATAAAAATCGCGCCGAGAGCAACCATTATGGTCACTCTCGGCGGGGAACTTTATTGGTTTTAGAAATAAGGCTTGGTTCGGTTACAGGTAAAATTGTAATAACATTGTCTTGCATTGATAAATTGGTATGCCATTATCAATAACGGACGGATTTCGGGATTACTCCACTTATGATACACCTTGATTATGCTATCATCCAATGTTAAGCTATCTTCATTTAAAAGACCATATTTAACAAGTAATGGTTCAATTTCAAGGAATCTTTCAAGTGTAATTCCAATTTTCTTGGCCATCATATCAGCCGTATACTGACTTGTTTCTGTTGCGGTTTGCGTGAAAATGATTGCTTTCATTCCGTCTTCCGAAGCAAGCAAAGA
The DNA here is from genome assembly GCA_045544735.1 of Eubacteriales bacterium. Classification (GTDB taxonomy): domain Bacteria; phylum Bacillota; class Clostridia; order Oscillospirales; family CAG-272; genus CAG-390. Next base: position 11,745 of record JAZPZM010000050.1, on the reverse strand, counting down.
AAAGAACTCTACAAAATTCTTTTCGGATAACAGTTTTTTTGATATTTCAGGCGTATCACCGACCGCACAAAAGAACGGAAAGTTTTCTACAAGAGATAAATACGTCGTTCCCTCATTGTTAATGATTTGAGATGTTATTTGCTGATTGCCACAATTCTTTTCAATAACATCCTTTAAAAGAAGGCGGCTTTCATTGCCGAAATATGCGCTTTGCAAAGTCCATATAGTTTCAAACATAAATTTGAAAAAATCTATTTTATCTTCTTTGCAATAGGCGTTTTGAAGGCAAAATTTAAACAAATCATCAAGAATATCATCTTGAGAGTAATCGGATATATTTTTTTCTACTCCAAATAAGGCATCAATAGACACCCCTAAAATCTTGGAAATAGCCGGCAACAAATAAGTATCGGGAACGCCTCCGTTTTCCCATTTCGACACAGCTTGTCCCGAAACGCCAACCAATTCTCCAAGCTGTTCTTGTGTGTATCCTTTAAGTTTTCTGTATTTTGCAATTTTTTCTCCGATTTTGAGTTCCATAACAACCTCTACATATTCTTTATCACCGGTGTGACCTTATTATATCACAAATCGCAGTTTGATACAATAGAGGCTCTATTACGTTCCACAACTGTGAGTTGAAAATTTCACATTATCAAAATCCCACAAGCGACTCCGTATGGACAATATATAAAATTCATATCCCACTAACCTCGCAAATTCAAATTTATTATTCATGCCTAAATCATTTCTATAACGCAATTGACTTATATTTTCTTGCGCTCAACCGCCAAGAGTAGCCATCGGATTACTCTTGGCGATGGTTTTAGACCTTGTTTTTCATCCAATAATCATACTTCTTCTTGCGATATAGCAAAAGAAAAGCCATATACGCCAAGCTCTCAAGAGCGGCGCTCAACAGATACCCTACAAACGGAATATTGATCGCCGTACCAAACATGCACATCGGCACAAAGAAGAAGGTTGGGTGAGAGATCGTTTTCTTTTCAAACACCAAGCTATCAAACGTATTCAGTACAAAACAGATGCCAACGATGGCGGCAACGCAGATAAGCGTTTGAGCTTCACGCTTCATGATCAATCTGAAATCATCCGCAAATGAAACGTACTCGCGCCCCCTGTAATCGGCGACCACCTCTTCCTCGCCCACGCCTTTTCTGATTTTTGACGTATACAGTAGGAAAAAACCAAACGCAAGCGTCGTCATCAGCGCAATTGCAAATAACTTCACCGTAGGATTTTTAAGTCCATCCAATATTGCTCCCCAGATCACGTATAGCGCAATGTATGCGACCAGCGTAATAAGTGAGGCGAGCGTGATATTCAATAATCTTCGTTTCATAACGTTCTCCCAAAAACTTCGTTTTTTCAATTGTATCACAGACACTCTCACCGGTCAATAAACCAAAAGTTTAATTTGCTTTAAGCCGACAATCTAACAAACCGCCGAGAGCAACCAAACGGTCACTCTCGGCGGTGTTGTTTATTCGCTAAATCCACAAAAATCAGGCGTGTATTTTCTTTTTCTCAACCGCCATAGGCACGCAGGATACGGCGAGCGTGGCAAAAAGTCCCAACAAGACTGCCCACGGCGCTTCAAAGAGCAACGAGCAGCCAAAATATGAAGTAACGTCCACTACCGTTAATTGCGGCACGAGCTTTGCCGCGACGAACAGCACTCCGCCAACACCTAAAAGCAATGCGACGAGCTTGGGCGTTGAGCTGACGAGTCTTGAAGCGCAGGAGCTAAACGCCACGATCAGCAAAGCTCCAAGGAGCGAGAGGACGAGCTTACACGCTAACGCTTGCCACAGCCTTATGCCAATACAAGCGAATTCCACCCCTGCGCCCGCCGCATAAGCCGTCGCGCTCGGCAAGCCGAATCTCAATGCAAAAAAGGCAACGTCTGCGGCGTTGAACAACGAGATCACCACAAGGGAAACGGCAAACGCCGCCGCGGCTTTTCTGCGGCGATGGCGAGCCATCGCCTTGCGGTTCGTGCGCAGATTTGCGTTCAATACCCGAATAAATCCGCTATCGTTTTCGGCGTTCACGTAAGGAACCAATATAAGCACCAACGCGGCGATAAGGAAAAAGTCCTGTGGCTTATTTATAAGCCCCGTCCATCCTACCGCGTAAACGAGCTTCGCATCCATTCCCTGCTCTATCAGCTTGCCGAGTGAGTCGAGCTGCTTATCAATATCCCGCAAAACGTTGTTCGTTATATCGGCGAGCCCCGCCCTTTGCAAAGCCGCAGAGTACTCCGCCTCGGTGCATTCGCCGTTCGTAAACTTCTCCTTCAAGCGGCGAGCCTCGGAGACCTGCTCGGCTGACCTTATCCTTTCGTCTATAACGTACGCGCGTTGCTCGTCAAAGCTCATTTCGGACATTTGCAACACGTGGTACTTATATATTTTTTCGTAATCCCTACCGTCGTCGCGGTAAACGACGGCAAGGGTGAGGGTATGTATCACAAGCAAACAGATAAATATCACTATCGCGCTTCCCGAAAGCATCTTTTTCATCTCATACCCGTAAGCGCCGCCCCTCGCACGCGCGTGCTTTTCCCCTCTCGCGTTCTTTACGGTGAGCACCGTACGCGCTCTTTTGAAAAGAAGCATAGCCGCAAGCGCAAGCACGGCAATAAGCACCGCGGCGAAAAAGAGTGCCACGAGGGGTTGAGATACGAAAACGCCCGCTATCTTCATTCCCTTGTAGCGCAAAAGCCACTCGTTTGATATAAAATCGGTGATGGCAAAATTGCCAAAGAAGGAGAACGCGTCCTCGACAAGCGAGCTTCTTAATATCTCGGTACTGCATATAAGGACAACGCCAAGCACGGCAAGATGAAAGCGGCGCAGCATCAACGCCGCGCAAAACACAGCCAGACAAACGCAAAGTATAAGCACGAAAGCAATACCGAAGCGGCAGAGAATCGCCGCCGCCACGCTCATATCGTACGGGCATAGCATATACGTCGGAATGCTTTGTATGGGCGCGAAAAAGCCCGACACACCCACGGACACGAAAGCCCCCGCAAGCGCGGCGGCAACAAATGCAAGTCCGGATATGAACACCGCAAGCGCAACGGACGCCATCTTGCAAGCGCAGATCTTATATCTGCCCTTTTTATTCGTCAGAAGCACAAGGCTTGAACGGTATTCGCTGTGAGCCGCGGCAATCGCCGCAAAAATACCGACTGCGAGAGAAAGCGCGTAGGGGTACGCCGTGGACAAAGCCGCCTCAAAGCCGCGCGCGCGGCTTGAAACGTCAACGTCCGCAAGGGCTGAATATTTCCCCACCACGCCAAGCTGATACAGCGCCATTTCGCTTTCCTTATCGTCTATCTGGCGATAGTTGGTCTTTGCCGAATAGATAACGGTATCAAGCCTTTTTGCAAAGCGCGTGTCGTAATTTTCCACCTCGGTAACTTGCTCGCCAATACCCACGGCAAAGCTGATAACCACACCTGCGCAAAGCATCACGAGAATCAGCCTGTTTCTGAAAAGCTTTAACAGCTCATACTTAAAAAGCATCGCCCTACCTCTCACCGCCGAAGATCTTTAAGTAATAATCCTCCAGCGTTGCGGCGACGGGAACTGCGCCCTCGATCGGCTTTTGCGGCGCGATGGCTCTTACGTCCTCACCGTCAATGCGAGTCAAGCCGTCGTATATCGCTCCCTTGGGAAGCCGCCAGCAGTACGTGTCAAATTCACTCAAAAGCGTTTGCAGCTTGCCCGCCTTAACTATCCTGCCCTTGTCAAGAAACAATACCTCGTCAGCGATATCCTCAACGTCGCTGACTATGTGCGTTGCAATTATTACCGTCATATCGGCGCTCATTTTCTTGACCGCGTTTTTAAAAAGTATCCTTTGCAAGGGGTCAAGCCCCGCCGTCGGCTCGTCAAGGATAACTATTTCGGGCAGCCCGATAAAGCCCTGCGCGATGGCAAGGCGTTGCCTTGTTCCGCCTGAGAGCGATCTTATCCTTTTGTCGCGTGAGGAGCTGATGTCAAACGCCTGCATAAGCACCTCGATATGCTCGCGCCTTTTATCTACGCCGTTTAGGATGGCGACGTAATCGAGCATTTCGTAAACGGTGAAATACGGATACATCGCCGCTTGCTGCGGCACGTATCCTATTTTCGGTCTTTGCGGCGCATCCTCGCTTTGCGAAAAGCAAACGCTTCCGCCGTCGGGTGCAAGATTCCCCGTTATTATGTTCATCAGGGTGGATTTTCCGCTTCCGTTAGGACCGAGGATGGCGTAGATACCCACTCCAAACTCATAGGTGAAATCAACGAGCGCCCGCGTGCTTTTGTAGCTCTTGCTAACGTTAATTATCTTCATCATAGCTTTATCACGGAGAAATAATAAAATTTTCTCCCGTCGTAACGTTCACCATCATCATTTCCTCACCGTGCTCCGATGTCGAGCCGAGTCGCTTGACGTATATGCCCACGTACTCGCCCACGTAGCGATGCTCCCACGATGCCGAAACCATTTGAGATATGCAATATCCCTCGGGAGCATCGCAGAGCTTTCGCGTTTCAAACGTATCAAAGCTGACGTATTTCAGCTCGGTGATGGGATCGCCGTTTTTATATTCGGTAAAAATTACGCCCTTGGGATCGTCGAAAAAGTCCAATCTGTACCAATAAGCCCCCTTTACCATATCGTGAATCTCGCCCGTTACGAGGTTTTCGGCTGTGATATTGAACGTATATATAGCGTTTTCTCCCCAGACCACCTCAAAGTGCTGCTCGTAATCCCTTATCATTCCGCTGTGGTAATCCGAGGGCTGTCTGTTCTGATATTCAAGGTCGGTGGTATATCCGCCCGTTTCGTCCTGCCAAAAAATATTCGTTTCCGTTATTTTTTCGGGACGCGGGCCTTGGTTTACGGGAACGGGCGTTTGCGTCAGAGCGCGCAGCTCGTTCGTTTCCATATTGTACTTATATATGTGCCATTTGCGCCCAAGCGGCTTGCCCGCATCGTCGTATTCGATATCAGCAGCCGCAAAATACGCATACGAGCCGCCGATTATGGGAACTTGAGTATATTCGCAGTCCATTATTTTAACAAGCTCGCCCTTGCTTATGTAATAACAATAGACCGTAGAGGCGGCTCCCTTTTTTCTTACGTAAACGATGTGGTCGTCTCCCACGCAGTATTTGTCCACGTCGGTCGCGGTGCAATCCTTATGCTCGCACGCAGGGTCGGGACACACCACGGTGGCTTTTTTATTTGTAAGGTCATACCTTATAAGTCGCCCAAGCCATTGCGCCGAATATATGCACGTTTCCTTTCCGGCATCGGGAATGTCCACGCTCGGCGTGCATCCCACAAGGCAAAACACCGACACCGCCGCCAAAAGTAACGCCAAAAATCTTGTTTTCATTTTAAGTACACCTCCTATAAATTGCCGTTAAGAAATAATAAAGCTTTCACCCGTCTTAACGTTTACAAACATCATTTTTTCGCTGTGATTTGATTTGTTGTCGAGGCTTTTGATATAAACACCAACGTAATCTCCAATGTAGCGACGCTCGTTGTCTGCCGTAAAGACCTGCATTATGCTATATCCTTCGGGAACAGTGCAAAGCTTTTTTCGCTCAAGCGTGTCAAAACTGACGTAATGCAACTCGGTAACGGGCTCACCTATAGTATATTCGGTGAAAACGGCCCCCTTGGGATCATCGTAAAAATCCAATCTATACGAATGAGCGCCCTTTAGTACGTCCCTGACCTCACCAGTTACGCGATTTTTAGCACTGATATTGAACCTATAAACGCTATCCTCGCACCGTACTTTTTCAAAGATATACTCGTAATCTCCCAGCATTCCGCTATTGTAGTCCGCGCTTTGGGCGTTGCGGTACTGCAGATCGGTGGTGTAATAGCCGTTTTCGTCCTCCCAAAGAATGCTTGCCTCGTTTATTTTTCGCGGACGAGGCCCCTCGGCTACGGTCAGCGGCTCTTGCGTAAGGGTGGTAAGCTCTCCATTTTCCATATCGTACTTATATACATGCCATCTGCGCCCAAGCGGCTTGTGTCCCTCCGCGTATTCAATGTAAGCCGCGGAAAAATATGCGCACGAGCCGCCTATTATAGGGAGCTGGGTATGCGCGCACTCCATTATTTTTACAAATTCCCCCTTGTTTATATAATAGCAATACACAGCGGATGAATAGCCATTATTTTTCATAAGAACGATGTGCTCGTTCCCAACGTAGTATTTATCCACCGAGCTTGCGGGGCAATCCTTATGCTCGCACGCGGGATCGGGACATACCACGGAGGCTTTTTTATTCACAAGATCGTATCTTATAAGGCGTCCAAACCATTGCGCGGAATATACGCACACTTCATCTTCGGCATCGGGGAGCGCCGCGCCCGCCGTGCATCCCACAAGGCATAGCACCGATACTGCCGCCAGAAGTAACGCCAAAAATCTTATTTTCATTCGTATCTCCAATAATTAGTTAAAAATTTAATATCCGCCGCTTGCCGCTATTCACCGTCCGAAAAAAGCTCGTCAACGGAAACGCCAAACACGCGGGCGATCTCGGGGAGCAACATAATATCGGGCATACTCGTGCCGGTTTCCCATTTTGAAACGGCTTGCACCGAAATACCGAGTCTCTCTGCAAGATATGCCTGCGTAAAGCCGTAGCTATGTCTGAACGATTTGATATTTTTTCCGATATTTATCATTCTTGCTCCTTATGTAAGTTGAAGGTAAACTATTTAATTATATACTATCATTTTTAATTTACACATTCAAGTACTTGGGATAATCGATAAAATATAGGGATAAATAACAAAACGACCGCGGATTGCCAAAATGCAAGCCGCGGTGTGCTTTATTAAGCCTTTATCGGTAGGAGTATCTGCACGCCAAACATTTCCCCGTCCTCGTAATAATCAACGATGCCGCCGTATTTTTTAACGGTGGTTTCCACTATCCTATGCCCAAGACCGTGAAGCTCGTTTGAGTCCTTGGTCGAAAGCAAGTCCTTGTTGTTTTTCAAAACGGAGCCGCCGACGGTGTTTTTGCACACGATGATGCGCGCGGCGTTTTTGTAAAGGAAATGCAACTCTATCCTTTTTTCGCCCTTGACGCTCTGTTGCGCCTCGATGGCGTTATCAAGAATATTTCCGAGAATGCACGCAAGGTCTATCTCCTCGATGTCGCTATAATTCCCAACGTATCCCGAAACGAGCACCTGAACGTTATCAAGATTTGATAGCTTTGCGTTTATCAAGTAGTCGATGACGGCGTTCCCCGAGCGTATCAGATCACCCATACTGTCGACCGTACGGTTAAGCTCGGATAAGTATTTTTTGCAGGAGTCCGTGTCTCCGTTCTCAAGCTTTCCGACAAGAACGGTAAAGTGGTTTTTAAGATCGTGTCTGAGCCTTCGCACGTTATCCCAAATGACCGCCGCTTCATCAAGCCTTGATTTTTCGGATGCCATTTTTTCCTGAATAAGCGATAGCTCGTATTTGTTTTTCAAGAGAAGCTGTACTTGATGTATCATTCGATACAGGATGATATTAAGCAGTATCAGTATCAGCGCCAAGACCAATATCATAAGGTCGACGCTGGCGGAAAAGGAGAGCAGCGATATCTTAATCAGCGCACCCAGCGCCAACGCTGTAGCTACCGTAAAAAGCAACGAAAGCAGGGCGTTTTTTAAGTCGATTATCTGCTCTTTCTTAAATATGAGCAAAAGCAAGCGGTAAAAGACAAACTGAACTATCTTGCAAACGCAAAGATAGATCACGCGCGAATACTGCGTTTCGCCCCGCAATACGACCTCGGGGTTCTTGATAAAAACGGAGCATACGGAAAAAACAAGACTGTTTGACAGCATTACCACGATCACGAACACGGCGGCGGAAAAAATGCTCCACAAGCGTTTTTTGTTTGCTACCGATAACGAAAAAAGCAATATGACAACGGAAACGATACCGATATAAAACAAGTCGAAATTCTTTTGAACGTTGTCCGCCATAAGCTGTAAAAGCAGCACAAACCCCGCCAAAATTACCGAAAATGGGTGCTTTTTGATGGAGGTACCGTTCATTTTCGGCACGAACCATACGAGAAACAATGCGTCAAGAACAGTCGCGAGAACCTCCGCAATACTATTTATCACGTACCAAAGCACCTCCTTAAATAGTCCATATAGCCCTTCTTGAAATCTTGAAGCCGCCTTTGAGCAATGGGCAGGGATACGCCGTGAACTAACACAAAGCCGTTGTCAAGCATTCGCTCAACGTGCTCAAAATTTATCAAAAATGCGGAATGGATGCGGAAAAAATCATACTGCTCAAGCTTTTTTTCGACATCCGACAGCGTTCCGCGACAGGTAAGCGCCTCGCCGCTTTGCGTATGTACGGTAAAGTAATTTCGTTCGCTCTCCACGTGCGTTATCGATGATACGGGGGTGGCTCTCGCGCCTGACACGGTCGAGAAAATAACGCTTTGCACCGCCTCGTTTATCTTTTTCACAACGCGCTCAAGCACCGCGGGAAGCTCGTCGGAAACGTGAGATTTTCTGATGTAGGCAAATGGGTAAAACTCAAACGAGCTATATACGAAATTATCATAAGCCGACATAAAGATTATTTTGATATCCTTGTAATCCTTGCAAATTATCTTTGCAACCTCAAATCCACTCATATCCGGCATATCGATATCCAAAAGCACCACGTCCACGCGATGCTCCCCGATATATTCTATCAGCCGCTCGCCCGAATCAAACGATCCTCCCACGCAAAAAGCATCCTTGTCGGGCAGAAGCCTTGAGCATTCCTTGCTCACAAGCCCGCAAAGAAATTCGAGATATTGAACGTTATCGTCGCAAAGTACAATATTTATCATTAAATCCCCGCCTTTCGCGTTTTGTTTGTCATAAGCTATTATATCATTTGCGCTCGCGTGTGGCAAGAGGGGATTTGTTAATTTTTCATTCCGCGATCTTTGCCTTTTAACAAGGCGCAGGCTCGGCGTAACCGAGCCTGCTTTTTATATGTTTTTTATAAGCGAATGCCCACAGCTTAAGCAATCCTCGCGCTCTTTTTTATTTGAAGCCCCACACACAACGCATTCCATCATTTCAGAATTTTTTCTAACGATGTAATAGTGTTTTAAGCCATAAAAATGGTACACCTTATCCCCCTCGGAATAATCATCTAAATGTTTGGTGACGTCCCCCTCATTTGGAACTGCGAAGCCTTTGTGGTGGCGGATGCCGAATTCTTTGGCGGCTATGTATTTTTCTTTTCCGTTGTCTTTTCTGACTTTCAAATAGATGACGTTTTTTGGATAAGGAAATACTTCACCCTCGCCATCCGCATAAGTTCCTGTTTTTTCTTTAATGCACACTTCTGTAACGGTTCCCGTCCACGATTTATCAATCAGCTTAAACGGAAAGCCCGATACAAAAAACGGAACTATTATAAGCAATACTAAAATGCAGATGTGCAAAAATGCACCCATCTTCGCATCGAGAGCTTGCCACGATAAAACACCGGTAATAATTGCAACACTCTCCAAAATCATAAATGTAATAACGCACCTCGCGATCTTTTTATAAACACATTTAACTATGTCATTTGGTAAATCCACGTTATTAAATTTTGCCATATTGCTCTCCTTCCTTATGTGAAAATCACAAAAACTTTATTTTTTATGTCTGTCACAAACTTTTTGTATTAATTGTGAAGCCACAAAATCATTTAATTCAACGGGAATTACGCATCCGCCCTCAATTTCTAGGTAAAAGACTTTTGCATTTCCCGCGCGTGTTTTTATCATTTCCTCTGTCAGAATGATAGCTTTATTCAGATCGACTCTGCGGGAAAGATTTTCTACCGATTGCTCAATCAAGTCAATAACGTAAATATTGAAAACGGTTTCTTCTGCGGCAAAAACGATATTTGTAATATAATAATTTGGAGAAATAAATTTTCCGTCTTTCCTTTTCTTTATTACCGCACTTTTTAAATCATAACATTGAATATCATTTTCAGAACAATCGATTTTATTATCTTGAATTGTTTTTCTTAGAATTTCTTCAATTTCCGAATCCTTAATTTTGAACGAGCGACATATACAAAAAGCAACAATGCAAGCCAGCAAAACGGGAAGCCCTATCGGCCCGCCGCCTTGAACGACAGTCGCTACGATAAGAGAAACAACAGCTATGATTGCCAAAACTATTTCTATTATTGAAAAATCTTTTTGATTAAAATACTTCTCTACAATATTTTTGTTTTTCATTTAAAAGCGCTTTCTTTCAAAAACATACCAATGCGGTGCTTTACCGCCGTAAAAATAATCTCCCGACTTATGCTGTACGAAAAGGAATTCCTTTCCGTTTATTGTTTTTACCTGATATTCTTCGGCTGTCATTTCTTTGTCGTTGAGTACGAAGCCCTTAGTATATCTCAGCATGTACGTTGCATTTCCCGACGCCGTGCGAAACGTTCTTGTGCATATACCGCGGGATAAGAAATTTATATCTACCACATAAATATTCTCATTTCTGCTATAAGATAGTTCGGGGTCAAAGTCTGATATTGTCGGGACGTAATCCAATGCCGACCATTCGCCGCGAACAGCTTCATCATCAACGAACGGAAGATCCGTTTTATCGACGTTGGGGCGTATTTGATGCTCCGTATATGCAATATTATCGACCTGACGATATAAAAGAAGTTGCGTATCCTCGCCGTTATCGATGCACTCGTCGCTCATAAACTGAACGGTCATATATTTAACACCGTTTTTCTCCGATACTTTATACGAATTGGGAATGGCAAACGTGTACTTGGGGGAAATTCTGTAAAGCGTTCCTTTCGTCCAAAAATACTTCCAAGCAAATGCGCCGCCGGGCATAAATATGATATATTTGTCAGCAACATCCTCACTTATATCCTCAAAACAGGTCAAATCATTCTCATCAAGAAGCCTTCCGCATAGCTGCCATTTTCCGACCATCTGCTCGTCGTTTTCAAAAGGCAACAGAAGCATTTTCGATAATATCGGATTCTTTTGACTTTCTTCGCAGATGTCATCGATCGTTTTGATCTGCCCCTTGAATCTGTCAATGGATTTTGACAATGCTACTTTTTTCTTTTTTAGAATGTCTTGCAATTCCTCATTTGTTGCCGATTGTATTTTTTTGATCTCATCCAAGGAAAAACCGAGATCCTTGTAAAATAATATATTTTTATATCTTTCCACAGCATCGACCGAATAAAACCGATAACCGCTTGACGAATCGATAACATCCGGTTTCAGGACGCCTTCGGCGTCGTAATACCGCAAGGTCTGCGTGCTGACATTACAAATTTTTGCCAAATCACCTATTTTTATCACGTCATCGCCTCCTTCGGTATCATTATAACATTATAGTTAACTGTAAAGTCAATACTTTTTTTGTAATTATATCATAAAATTGCAGATATCTCTATAAAAACCGCCGAGAGCGACCGTTTGGCCGCCCTCGGTGATTTCATTATTTATGCTTTTTTGCCTCGGCAATGAGCCTATCCCAATCGAAAAGCTCGCCCGGGTCGTTCTTGTTCGGGTTATATTCATCATGCCCCAATATATGCTGGCGGTCGACGCTGATGCCGTGCCGCGCGCATATATCGGCAACGAGTGCGCCGAGCGCCTCGTACTGCGCGTCGGTGTAGCCGACGTTC
>JAZPZM010000049.1:0-3558 GCA_045544735.1 Eubacteriales bacterium | reverse complement strand
TATAATATATTATAAAAAATATATTGCTATTTTTAATAATATATGTTATAATATACCTTGTATAATTATTTGACAACGAAAGGAGCGTTCCATGGCGTATATAGATATATGCAAGGAGGTCTGGCAGGAAATTCTTGAAGGATTTCACGACACTATGCCAAGCTCGACTATCGACCTCTGGTTTAAGGATATAAAAATTATCAGCTTCAAAAACGACGTCGTTAAAATGACCATAAATTCACCCTTCAAGTACGACATTATAAGAAAAAAATATCTTGCTCGTATAGAAAAGGATTTTTCTACCCTTCTCGGCTTTGACGTTACCGTCGACCTTGACTGCGACGAGCGTATGGAACAGGAAAAAGAGGAAGCTCCCGCGCCAGCGCCCGCTATCAAAAAAGAGGAACTTGTAAACAACTGGGGCTCGACGATGCCCGCGTATAATTTTGAATATACGTTTGACAACTTCATCGTAGGAAATTCAAATAAATTCGCGCACGCCGCGTGTACCGCAGTTGCCGCAAATCCCGCGCGCAACTATAACCCCCTTTTCATCTACGGTCCGAGCGGTCTTGGCAAAACGCACCTGCTTTACGCCATTACCAACGAGGTGCAAAAGAAAAAGCCAGACGTTAACATAATCTACATCAAGGGCGAGGATTTTACGAATCAGTTTATCGAGGCTCTCGGCGCTTCGATGATAAGCGAATTCCGCAACAAATACCGCTCGTGCGATATGCTCCTTATCGACGATATCCAGTTCATCGAGGGCAAGGTATCGACGCAAGAGGAATTTTTCCACACATTTAATAACCTTTACGAAGACCACAAGCAGATAATCCTTACCTCCGACCGTCCGCCGCGCGATATGAAAACGCTGGAGGACAGACTGAAAACTCGCTTCGAGTGGGGACTTATCGCGGACATTCAGCCGCCCGATCTTGAGCTTCGTATCGCAATAATCAGGAAAAAGGCGGAGCAGGTGGGCATTACGCTTGCCGAGGACGTGCTGACCTTCCTTGCGGAAAACCTGCGCTCCAATATCCGCCAGATAGAGGGCGCGATCAAAAAGCTCGGCGCGAAGGTATTCCTTTCGGGTCAGGTCATTACGATGGAGATAGCAAGGAGCTGTATCATCGAGCTTCTCGGCGGCGAAGAGCCCGTTACCGTTACCGTTGATAAGATCTACACCGCTATTTACAGAAAATACGGCATTACGAAAGAGGAGCTTGAAAGCTCGCGCCGCACCCGCGAGATAGCAATGGCAAGGCATATTTGTATCTATTTGATACATTCGATAACGGATATGTCCTTAAAGAGCATCGGAAAACTGCTCAACCGCGACCATTCGACCATTATCTCGTCGTGCGATATCGTTGAAAAGAAGATGATAACCGACCCGATAACACGCCTTGATATCGAGCAGATGACCGAGGAGGTCACGGGAAGCAAATAAGGACGTGTGGAAGGGCTGTTTGATTTCCAACAGCTTTTCCACACCCAAATTGCATTTTTTGAAAGTTTTCCACACCCCGAAAACCGTGTAAAATACAGGGAAAATTGAAATTTTGCCGACTTTTCCACTTTTTCAACAGGGTATACTATTAATGTTATTATATTATTTATTATATTTTATTTATTTTTTTATCGCGCGCGTGCGCGTGAGAGAAATAAAGAAAGGATATTAACCAATGAAGATAATTTTCAATCGTTTGGAAACTATAAATACCATCTCTCCGCTGATGTGCGCTATCGGAAGGTCAAATATTCCCGCCGTCGAGTGCATTCTTATCGAGGCTAAAAAGGGCGAGGCGCTCACTCTTACCACCTTCGACCTTGAAAAAGGCGTAAGATGCAACTGCAACGCCACCGTGCTTGAGGAAGGCTTTTACTGCATAAACGCGCAAAAGCTGTCACAGACGCTTAAGGTAATGGAAGGCGAGGAAGTCACGCTGACCGTAAACGAAAAGCTTGAGACCACTATTTCCTCGGGCAGATCGACTTATAAAATGTCCGCGCTTCGCGGCGAGGATTTTCCGCAGATACCGAGCCTTAAAACGCAGATGGGCTTTGAGCTTTCGTCCCCGCTCCTGCGCAGAACGATAGGAAAGATAAGCTTCGCAATGGCGCAGAACGATCAGCGTCAGGTGCTTAACGGCGCGTTCTTCCGCATTCGCGACGGCGAGATGCTTGCGGTTGCTTGCGACACCTTCAAGCTTGCGAAATGCGTTTGCAAGGCAAACCTCATCAACCGCAACAGCGACGGCGAGGCGCTCAGATACTCCTACATCGTTCCCAATAAGACGATAAACGAGCTTTACCGTATGCTTCCCGACGACGAGGAAGAAAACGTGACGATATACATCAGCCGAAAGACGATGGTGTATCATTTTGACGGACTTATCTTCTTTACGAAGATAATAGAGGGCGAATATATTGATTTTGAGCGCATAATCCTCACCAATCACAAGATAATCGCCTACGCCGACAAGGATAAGCTGCTTGCCGCGCTTGAGCGTGCCGCCGTCGTTACCGAGGAAAAGATAGCGGGAAGCAACCGCACGCCGCTGAAATTCAGCCTTGAGAGCGGAATTTTGAAGTTGACCGCAAATTCGAGCGCGGGAAGCTCCTACGACGAGCTTGAGGTCGAGCATACGGGCGACGATATCCTTATCGCGTTCAACAACCGCTTCCTTATCGACTCCGTTCGCGCTTGCTCAACCGCGCGCGTTAAGATCGAGCTGTCGACCCCGCTTTACAGCATAAATATCAAGCCCGTCGACCCCGAGGACGAGAGCGACGATTTGTTCTTCCTCTTGCCCGTGAGAATGAAAAGCTGATACAAAACGGATTTTCCGTTTTGTATCAGTAATGAATGATGAAAAACCTTTTTGCTTCGCAAAAAGCTAATGAATAATGAATAATGAATAATTTAGGTGGCTTTTTGCCTTTGGCAAAAAGCTTCCAAATAGGGAAAAAGCACTCTCCCTTGCAATCGCAGTTGCTTCAAGGGTTGCGAGAATAGCGCACTTTTTAGCGTCATTCCGAAGTCGCTTCAAAAAAGCGGGAAAGGGGCAATTTTTAGCATATTGCTATGCGTTAAGGTGGCGGGAACGGCGCACACTCTCGCGTCATTCCGAAGTCGCGGAGCGTTGTTCCGCGCCGCGACGAGCAACTCCCCCCGTTTTTCTGCAGAAAACCGGCGCTTGATGTTAGCACCGAACTGATTTATTATGGAATAGCACTAAAAATACGGATGCTCACCATCAAAACGCGATTGCTGAATGCGCCTTTCTCCGAGAGGTAGCGAAACGGCGCGAGGGGAGTGAATGACACCACGGTGTGGTGTCAGAGCCCGAGCGTGACCGAGCCGAGGCGAGAGGTGGCACGGCTTGCCGTGACGGAAGGAGTCTGCGTCTTGATATGGCAAGCACTTGTTCTATTATGCACGCACTCTCCTTCAGTCTCGCATTCGCTCGACAGCTCCCCCGAAGGGATCCTAATATAAACCGCCGCTTTTTTGCACAGCCAAAGCACACGGTGAAAGCCAATAAAGGA
>JAZPZM010000048.1:0-2971 GCA_045544735.1 Eubacteriales bacterium | reverse complement strand
GTATTCCTCGGACTCGATAGCGGGGGCTTGCGCCCTGACAGCTACGGTCTTGCCACAGCTTCCGCAGGTCTTTTCGCCGTCGGCGGCGAAGTCTGCGGAATAGGGGTCAACGTTCGGCTGCTTCGTCACGGTGTAGCTGTGTCCCGTAGCCTCAATCGTGGTCTGCGCCGTAAGCGTTTCCTTGCACGTCGCGCATCTCACGCCGTCGGTAAGTCCCGATTTCGTACACGTCGCCGCCGTTCCCTTTACGGTTTCGGGAGTGTGAACGTGGGGAGCTTCGGTCGTTTCCTCGGTAGGAGCGGTGGTTTCGGGCGTCAACGTCGTTTCGGGTGTCAACGTCGTTTCAGGCGTTGCCGTTGTAACGTCGGGCGCGGTGGTAATATCGGGTGCTGTGGTTTCATCGGGAACGGTAGTAATATCGGGTGCTGTGGTTTCCTCGGTCGTAACGTCGGG
This sequence comes from Eubacteriales bacterium, assembly GCA_045544735.1. Lineage (GTDB taxonomy): Bacteria > Bacillota > Clostridia > Oscillospirales > CAG-272 > CAG-390. Next base: position 2,518 of record JAZPZM010000048.1, on the reverse strand, counting down.
GGCTGTAGTTTCATCAGGAACGGTCGTTTCCTCGATGGGAGCTGTTGTCGTTTCGGGTGTCAACGTTGTTTCGGGCGTTGCCGTGCTAACGTCGGGAACGGTAGTTTCCACGTTGGGAACGGTCGTTTCCTCGGTAGGTGCGCTCGTCAGGTCGGGCGCATTCGTGTTCGGTGCAACGGTGGGGGTGAAGCTCGTCGCCTCGCCGTTTATGGTCGTTCCGCCGCCGCTTACGCTCTCGGCTTCACAGCCGATCGCTGAAAATATTATCACAAAGGCAATTACTGCCGCTATTATCTTTTTCGTCATTTCTGCGCCCTCCTTTCAAAAAGCTATTGACAAATCTATAGTTTTGTGGTATTATGTTAGTGGAAGAGCATACCGATGACGGTTGCCTCCGTTAAGTTGGTTTAGAAAATAACCGCCTTATGTGGGAGTTCGGCGGTTATTTTCTTTTTATTTATCTCGACGATTATTGAAGTAGTCGGCGAGAGCGATAATCAAGGATAATATCATCAGCAATTCAACCAATGTTACGTACATTGTTACCACCTCCCTCCAATGAATTGAAGGGAGAAAAAGAAAATTTCGCTCCCTTCTTTTCGTAAGGGAGTCAACCGCCACCGTTTCCGAGGCTTTTCCAAGTCCTCGGAGAGCTTCAAGGAAGCTCGGTATGCTCCGCAGCGCGACACTCGCGCCACTTGCGTCAGGTCAGCCTGACGCCTTTTTTATTATATCACCTCGCTCGTCTTTTTGTCAAGGCTTGCGGGGGTATACGTATCTATGCAAAAACGCCTATCCCATTACGCATCGTCCTCGCTGTTCATCGCTGTCCACCGACAGCAGAGCTTTGGCAAAACACTCGTAGCAAACTCTACGATTTTAGCCTCGTTTTCTGCTCCAAGCTCGCACAAAGGAAAAAGCTCGGTTTTATCATCTATCACATCGCCCTCGCTAACGTTCTCGGTGTTTTTTGAATAAAACAACTCGCCGTTATCGTCAAGATATATCGGGTATTGGGAAGCAAAAAAGATACACTCTGCGTAGTTCCTTCCCGTTTTTTCAAAAAACCTCTCGTGCCTTTCGAGTGCTTCCTGCTCAAGATAGTAAGCCTCAACGGAAATATCCGTTAGCTCGTCGTATCTTTCATACGCAGCACACTGTTTCGCCTGATTTCCCTTTTTCTCTCCCTCCAACGCTTCTGTAGGCGTTAGTTTTTTATTACAAAGCTTAAAGTAGTCTTCAAAAACTCGCGCCTGCTCCTCGTCTATTTTCTCTGCGCTACCTTTAATAAAAGCCAAGGGCGGCGTATCGCAAAAACGAGGAAAAAACTCCTTTTCATAAATGCTCATAGTAAAAGCTCCTTTCATTTTTATATCTTCGTGCCGCTTGTTTTGGCACTTCTGTTTTCGCTCTCGGCGGGCTTCATCTCAGGAGACACCGCCACGGCGCGGCTCTGTGCCGCCTTCGCTTCAAGGTCGAAGTCCGCCTGCAAGCGCCTGAACTCGTCGAAAAGCTCGATGCGCTCCTGATGCTTTGCGACCACGTGCTCAAACCTTTCGTTATACCGTTCTATCAGCCCTGCCAAGCTACAGCAAGCCTCGGGGATAATGGAAACCACAAGCTCCACTATCTCGTCTTTTTCATTTGAAGGCAGTCCCTCAATGGGTATGAGCGGCGTATCCTTTTCGCGCACGCTGCCCTTGCGTAGATGTGATGCGTTATCCGAAAAAAACAGTTTACCGTCCTCGTCGAGATAGATGGCAAAGCCGTATGCAAAGCAAATACACTCCGCATAGACCTTTCCCGTCTTGTTAAAAAAGGCTGTTCTTCGGGCGATACCGTCTTCCTTGAAGTTGTTAAGCTTTACAAGGAAGTCTGTCATCTCCCGATATTCAGAGGCAAGCTCTCCTTGCTTTTCACGATTTTCTTCCTTATCAAACCCGTTCTTTGGCGACGGCTCCTGATTTCCAAGCGCGACAATGCGATCAAACGCCTGATCCCGATCCTTGCTTATACTCTCAAGCCAGCCGAGAGTAAAGACCAAGGGCGGCGTGTCGCAAAAACGGGGAAAAAACTCCTTTTCATAAATGCTCATAGAAAAAACTCCTTTCTGAGCTTACTCTTGCTTACCCAAGCGAATGGCAGCTCATCGACAATTCGCTCAACGTCTGCCCGATCCTCATAAGATAGCGCGGATATCGGGCAAAGATACGTTTCCTCACCGCGCACGTCCCCACTCTCGCTGCTCTCTGTTATTTCAGCCGCAAACAGCTCACCGTCATCATCGAGATATATTGCGTAACCGCACGCAAAGCAAATGCACTCCGCGTAAAGCATACCCGTTTTATCGAGAAAAAAATTTCGGCGTTTAAGCGCATTCTCCTCTGCAGACACGGACTCCTGATAGCGAGAAATCAGTTTGTAATGCTTAGCCGCGATGTTTCTACGTTCATCAGCGTCTTCTTGTGACTCTCCCATAATTCGCCCGATGATGCTTTCTCTCTTTTTTTCAAGTTCA
>JAZPZM010000047.1:0-2255 GCA_045544735.1 Eubacteriales bacterium | reverse complement strand
CCGCCGATACCGATAACGATGAAAAGGTCGCAAGAAGACTGTATCTTCTTTGCCGCCGCCTTGATGCGTGCATATTCTTCCTTATCGTAATTTACGGGAAGGTCCATCCAACCGAGCATCTCGCTACCCGCACCCGTGCGGTTGCGAAGTGTTGCTACTGCGGCATCAACGTCGGGAGTGATAGCCTTTATTTCCTCGTCGGAAACAAAGGATTTAATAAATTTGTCAGAAAGTTTGAGTGCCATATATTTTCCCATCCTTAAAGAAATATATTATTTTATCCATTTTACCACTTTTTTGCTTTAATTTCAACACATTTTTAACAGAAATATTTCTTTTTTCACAATTTTTTTGAACAACCGAAGAATCCCGATAGCATTCTTACGAAAAGTGAGACAAACGAGATGCGCTCTACGCTCTGCTCGGCGCTGATCTCCACCCTCGCAAGCTCCCTGCCGTCAAGCGTAAAGACCACGTCGCCGACCTTATCGCCGCGATTTATCGGCGCGGCGCCGCTTTCGGGAAGCTCCGTGCGCACCTCGACCGCCTTATCCTTGCCCTTTCCGACAATGGCGCAAAAGCCGCCGTGCGAGATATCGCAAAGCTCCGCTTCTCCGCCCGTGACCGTAATGGGTGAAAGCATTGCACCGCGATATTGGTAAAGCGAGAAATTCGCGAACCCCCAATCGAGCAGAGCCGCCGCCGCGGCGTTACGCGCGTCGCGCGTGGGCGACGCCATAATCACGGCGATAAGGTGCATTCCGTCGCGCTCGGCGGTTGCGCTGATGCAGAATTTCGCCTTTGCCGTAGAGCCCGTTTTAAGCCCCGTTGCGCCCGCGTAAAACCTGACGAGGCGATTGGTGTTGGAAAGCCCAAACGCGCCGTCACGCACGGTATCCATCCACGTGGAGCTGTATTTAAGTATTCTTTCGTGCTTTATAAGCTCGCGCGACATAATTGCAATATCGCGCGCCGACAGAACGTGGTTGCTTACAGTATCGTCAAGCCCGTTGGTGTTTTCAAAATGCGCCGACTTCATCCCAAGCTCTGCGGCGCGCTTGTTCATAAGCTCCACGAACGCGCCCTCGCTTCCCGCCACAGCCTCGGCAAGCACCACGGCGGCGTCGTTTGCAGATGAGATAACGACGGATTTCAAGAGGTCGTCAACGCTCATCCTCTCCCCTTCCTTTAGGAATATCTGCGAGCCGCCCATCGACGCGGCGTGTGCCGATGCCGTGAGCATCGTATCGTATGTAAAAACGCCCCTCTCGATCGCCTCCATAACGAGAAGCAAGGTCATTATCTTCGTAACGGACGCGGGCGGCAACGCCTCGTCGGCGTTCTTTTCGTAAAGCACACGCCCCGTTTGAGCCTCGACGAGTATTGCGCTGACGCAATCAAGCGAAAGGTCGGGATATTCGGCGGCGGCACTCATTGGAACGAGCGACCAAAAAACCATAACACCGCAAAGTATAGCGGATAAAAATCTTCTTTTCATAAAAACATCACCTCGCATAATCTTATGCGAGGTGATAGTTAAAATATGAAAATAAGCTTTATTCCTCTTCGATTTCCGTTGCTTCGCCCTTAATTACCTTGGGGGCGGGCTTTTTGCCGTCGGCAAGCACACCGATAAGAGCAAAGAAGCCGTCAATAACGAAGAACACGCCTGCTACGATGATCGCCCAATCGTACGCTTCGCCCTTGCTCTTGAGCAGGAACACTGCCGCAACGATACAAAGAATGGGAGCGATGAAGTTAAAGACCTTAGCTATCATCTTTTGCTCCTTGTTCTTGAAGAACGCCACGATCGCCTTGAAGATATCTACGATGCCGTACAGCGCAAGAACTGCGCCTACGACGATAACGGCGATCTCAAGCAATACCCAGCCGACGACGAGAACGCCGACGCCGAGGATCGCCTTGATAACGCCGGTAACGTAGTATTTGCGGACGATCTCAACGATACCGAGAACGAGAAGCACTACGCCGAGAATGGTAAGGCATACGCTGATAACGCCGCCCTTAAGAACGATGAAAAGAATGCCTATAACGAGCGACATAAGCGCGGAAAGAAGCTGTGAGGTGTTTTTCATAAATTTCTCCTTAAATATCCGTTATTTTACCGAAAAACGGTATTCCGTGCAGGTAACGAACACCTCTCCCGCAGAAAGAGTGCAATCAAGGAAGTTTTCGTGGTTTATTGCGTCGGGCATAGACTGAGTTTCAAGGCAGAACGCGTGGCGGCGCTGCTG
>JAZPZM010000046.1:0-6887 GCA_045544735.1 Eubacteriales bacterium | reverse complement strand
GTAAATAAGTTATAAAACGTCTATCATAATATTATAACCTATTAATGAACTTTTTTCAATAATTTTTATGCGATTTATTTGATATTGCGCGGAATATTTTTCACGAATTCTCAAAATATTGCGTTTGTTTTGCCCAACGGCGCGTGAGGTCGCGCCCTTTGGTACGAAAATGGCGAGAGTTTCGCCCGAATTGAGCATTTCGCGGTTTTCAAAAAAGCCCTCTATCTCCGCGCAAATTCGGCAAAAGGTAAGTTCGCCCATCGCAAGCTCGCCCATCGCGGGGTGGCGTGCGCCCGCAACAGCCTTTTCGGGTGAAGATAAGCTCTCGCCCGAATGCAGACCGACGCGGATAACGGGAACGCGCATAGCGTCAAACACCTCAAGCACCGCCGCCGTGCGCCGCACGGCATCCTCCTCTGTGAGCGGCTCGTACGCGCCCGAAACGGACATATCAGAAAGCTCCGTGTCGGCAAAAACGACGGTGGGATACACCCTTGCGCCGTCAGCACCCATAGCGCAAATATCGCGCGCGGTCGCTATCTCGCGCTCGATATTTGACGCGGGAAGCCCCACCATCATCTGACCTATAAAGTTAAAGCCCGCCGCCTTGATCGCCGCCGCGGCACGCCACGAAACGTCGGCGGTATGTCCGCGCTTGCTTGCCGTAAGCACCTCGTCCGACGTGCTTTGGATACCAAGCTCGACCGTGCGCACGCCGTAGCGCGAAAGGATGGAAAGTATCTCATCGTTTATATAATCGGGGCGCGTGGAGCAACGAAGAGAGCTGACCTTGCCTAAGACAAGATACGGCTGCGCCATTTCGAGCAGGCGTATCATAAGTCCACGCTCAATACCCGTAAACGAGCCGCCGAAAAAGGCTATCTCCGCCTCGTCGCCATCCTTTAGCGTAGCGACGGCTTCAGCAAGCTGACGCTCCACGTCCGCTTCGCAAAACTCGATCTGCCCCGATATTGCCCTTTGGTCGCAGAAAACGCAACCGTTGGGACAGCCGAGATGTGGGATAAATATCGGTATATTTTTATGTGCCATTTTTCTTTCTCCGAAAAACCAAAAGCACGGAGCCGCGGCAACGCCGCCTACGGCTCCGTATGATCACGGTATTATTTAAGCTCACCGAAAAGGACGAGCGCTTGCTTTGCAGCGGCTTGCTCTGCGGCGCGCTTCGTTGCGCCGTCTCCTTTGCCGATGATATTTGAGTTGAGCCTTGCCTCAACCGTAAACACCTTTGCGTGGTCGGGTCCCTGCTCGTTCACCGTGATATACTCAAGTATCTCGCCGTCCGAGCGTTGAACGAGCTGTTGGAGCAAGGTCTTATAGTCTGCTCCGTGCCACTCGTTCAGAAGCATACCGAGCCTCTTATCTATGAGGGGCAAAAGGTACGCGCGTACCGCATCTCTGCCGTCGCCCGTGCTTGCGGAATCAAGATAAACTGCGGCTATAAGTGCCTCAAACGCATCCGCAAGAATCGACTTGCGGCTTCTGCCGCCGCCCTTTTCCTCGCCGCGACCGAGAAGAAGATAGTCGCCAAGACCTATCTCATCCGCAAAGGCGGCAAGCGCCTTTTCGCAGACAAGTTCTGCTCTCATTCTCGTAAGGTCGCCCTCGGGAGACGTTGCAAATCTTTCGTATATATATTCGCTGGTTATTACCGACAGCACGGAATCTCCCAAAAACTCAAGCCTTTCGTTGCAGGGGAATTGCTTTGCCCCGCCGTGCTCGTTGGAGTATGAGGAGTGTGTAAGTGCCTCGGTCAAAAGCTCCGCGCTCAAAAAACGGTAACCTATACGCTTTTCAAGATCGGCACGATCGCGCGGAAACTCCATATTTACATTACTCATTTTGAACTATCGCTTTCAATGGTACTTTTTGTTGCAGTAAACAGCTTAGTTTCTCTTGCTATGCTTACTATAACGCCCGTTTCCGCATAACTTATCGCCTGACGCACGGCGTTCTTTACCGCGTTTGCGTTAGACGAGCCGTGAGCCTTGATAACGGGCTTGGATATACCGAGTATCGGCGCGCCGCCGTGCTCGGTGGGGTCAAAGCGTTTTTTGATATCAGCCACCTTGTGCTTTGCAAAAAGCGCGGATATCTTCGTTCTCGTATCGGCGTAGAAAAGCTCCTTCATGGTGGTAAGCATCATCTTGCCCATTCCCTCGATGGATTTTAGCAAAATATTGCCCGTAAAACCGTCGGCAACGAGAACGTCGCAGGCGTTCTTCGGTATTTGATTTGCCTCAACGTTGCCGACGAAATTTATCGACGGAGACTCCGAAAGCCTTGCGTAAGCCTTTAGCTGAAGCTCCGTGCCCTTGCACGCCTCAACGCCGTTGTTCAAAAGTCCGACACGCGGCGCGCTGAGCCCGTACGCTCTTTGCATATATATGCTACCCATAATGGCAAACTGCTCCAGATACTCGTCGGTAACGGTAACGTTAGCGCCCGAATCAAGAAGAAGAACGGGGTGATTCATCGGCAGGATGCTTGCAATAGCCGCCCTGCGAATACCCTTGACCTTTCTGACGATAAGGGTTGCACCCGTAAAGAGTGCGCCCGTATTTCCCGTGCTGACGACGGCATCGCCCTTGCCTTCGGAAAGAAGCTTCAAGGCGACGCTCATGCTTGAATCGCTCTTTGCCCTGACGACCGAAATGGGATCGTCCTCCATATTGATCACGCCGCTTGCGTGAACTATATCAAAGCGGCGCAGGTCCATATGCTCCGCCTCGGCTATTTTTTCAATAGCCGCCTTATCGCCTACGAGAATGAAGCTGGCGTTATATTCAAGGGACGCAAGATACGCGCCCTTTACAACTTCAAGAGGGGCTTTGTCGCCGCCCATACAATCAACAATGATTCTCATATTTTTCCTTAAATTCATCAAGCGCCGCAAGTGCGCGATCGGCATAAACGGCGTATTTCGCCATCTTGCCACCCTTTACTCTGTATTCGAGAGGAGGAATTATTCCGAAGTTTGCATTCATCGGAACGAATTTTCCGCTTCCGCCGTGGCAAACGTAATTCGCCATAGCGCCAAGCATCGTCGTCGTCGGGAATTTAACGCCGTCCAAGCCAAGAGCCTGACGCGCGGCGCAAATACCCGCAACGAGTCCCGATCCTGCGGACTCAACGTATCCCTCAACTCCCGTCATTTGTCCTGCAAAATATACGTTTTTGCGCGTTAACATTGAATAATCCGAGTCAAGAAGTCCTGGGGAGTCAAGATATGTGTTTCTGTGCATTACGCCGTAGCGAAGAAACTCCGCGTTTTCAAGTCCGGGGATCAATCCGAACACACGCTTTTGCTCGGGGAACGCAAGGTGCGTCTGGAAGCCGACGAGATTGAACATACTGCCCTCGGCATCCTCTCGGCGAAGCTGTACTACTGCGTAGTATTCCTTGATTTCGGGATGTCGCGGATCGTTAAGTCCGACGGGCTTGAGCGGCCCGTAGCGCAGAGTATCTCTGCCGCGGCGCGCCATTACCTCGACGGGCATACAGCCCTCGAACACGGTAAAATCGCCCTGCTCCTTTTTATCAAAATCGTGAAGCTCTGCTTCCCTTGCCGAAACGAGAGCGTCGTAAAAAGCATCGTACTGCTCCTTGGTCATGGGGCAGTTAAGATAATCCGCATCACCCTTATCGTAGCGGGAGGCGAAAAATGCAACGTCGGTATTGATGCTTGCGCCGTCAACTATGGGGGCGGCGGCATCAAAGAAGTGAAGCCCCGAACAACCGAGCGTGTCCCTAATATAGTCTGCCATAGCGTCGGAGGTAAGGGGACCCGTGGCAACCACCGTCAGCTCGCCGTCGGGAATAGAATCCACCTCCGCGCGAACTATCTCGATGTTTTCGTGTTCTTCTATCTTTCGGGTTATATAGTCGGAAAAAGCATCGCGGTCCACCGCAAGCGCCGAGCCTGCGGGCACGCGAGTAGCGTCCGCCGCCTCGATGATGAGAGAGCCCATTCTGCGCATCTCCTCCTTGAGAAGTCCGACGGCGTTGGTAACGCTGTCGGAGCGCAGAGAGTTGGAGCATACAAGCTCCGCAAAGCCCTCCGTTTTGTGCGCGGGCGTGCGCTTGTGCGGCTTCATCTCGTAAAGGCGCACCTTAACGCCGCGATTTGCTATCTGCCACGCCGCCTCACAGCCCGCGAGCCCTGCGCCGTAAACGTTTACAGTCATATCACTCATGGCTTAAAACGGCAGGTCTGCGTCGGTGGGGGTGGGAGGAACGTCGGGAGTATCGGTCTCGGGAAGGATCTCCTCCTTGAAATATCCGCACGCGCGGTCAGCGCATACGAGTCCGGGATTTTTGCCCTTACGTCTGAATAGCATTTTGCCGCAATTCGGGCATTTTTCGGCGGTCGGGGCATCCCAGCTTGAAAAATCGCACCCGGGATAATGCTCACAGCCGTAGAATACGGATTTGTTTCTCGCCTGCTTTATGAGTATCTTGCCGCCGCATTTGGGGCAAGGAACGTCAAGCGTGCGTGTTTGCTGCTTGATAAACTTGCACTTGGGGTAATTCGAGCAAGCGTAGAACGTGCCGTACGGGCCGTGGCGCTGTACCATATCGCCGCCGCAGACCTCGCATTTGAAGTCGGCAACGACGACGGGCTTCTTCTCCGCCACCGCACCGTTTTTGTCAAGGCGCTTGGTGTTCTTGCATTCGGGATAATTGGGGCAAGCGGCAAATCTGCCGAATCTTCCGCTCTTTACCACCATCGTTGCGCCGCATTTGTCGCAGATAATGTCGGTAAGCTCTGCGGGGATCTCGGTCTTTTCCTGTCCAAGCTTTTCCTCTGCCGCCTTAAGCTCCTTTTCAAAGTCCGCCCAGAACTCCGAAAGAACGCTGAGCATAGAGGTGTCGCCGTTTTCGATGCCGTCGAGCTTATCCTCCATATTAGCGGTGAATTTATAGTCAACGATATCGGCAAACTCCGACTTCATAAGCGCGGTAGTGACCTCGCCAAGCTGTGTGGGAACGAGAGATTTGCCCTCGCGGCGCACGTACTCGCGCGCGATTATGGTGGTGATGGTGGGGGTGATGGTACTCGGTCTGCCTATTCCCTTTTCCTCCAGCACCTTAATAAGCGTTGCCTCGGTATATCGCGGCGGCGCTTCGGTAAAATGTCTGTCCGCGCTGACGTCGGTGCAAGGCAGAGTCTGGCCCTCCTTGACGTCGGGAATCCTGATGTTCTTTATATCGTCAAGCTCGTCTGCATTCTTGCTTGCATCGTCGCTCGATTCCTCGTAGACCGCCATATAGCCCTGAAAGGCTACGGTGTATCCGCCCGTGCGGAAAAGATGACCTGCTGACTCGAAATCGACGTTCAGGGTATCAAGCTTTGCAGATTCCATCTGGCTTGCCACGAATCTCTCCCAGATCAGCTTATAAAGCTTGAACTGGTCGGGGGTAAGATACGCCTTTACGTCGGCGGGTGTGAGCGTAGGTCTTGTGGGGCGGATAGCCTCGTGCGCGTCCTGAGCCGTGGATTTCGTCTTATATACGCGCGGGTTTTCGGGGCAGTATTTATCGCCGTACTTCTCTTTTATGAACTCGCGTGCGGCATCCTGAGCCTCTGCGGCGACTCTCAACGAGTCCGTACGCATATAGGTTATAAGACCCTGCGTGCCGCCGTTTGCCGCGCCGAGATTGATACCCTCGTAAAGCTCCTGCGCCGTACGCATTATCCTTGCGGATTGGAAGCCGAGCTTACGCGATGCCTCCTGCTGCATTGTGGACGTGGTAAATGGGGGAGCGGGGGTCTTGTACTTAACGCCGCGCTTTACGGACTTGACCGTCATATCCTTGCCCTTTACGGCGTTTACGACAGCCATAGCCTCGCTCTCGTTAGCGAGCTTCACCTTGTTGCCCGTCGCGCTGTCGCCAAAATAGCGGACGGAAAACTCCGTGTCTGCTGACAAAAGCTTTGCGGCGACCGTCCAATACTCAACGGGAACGAAAGCGCGTATCTCCTCCTCGCGCTCCACGACGAGCCTTGTTGCAACGGACTGAACGCGGCCCGCGGACAGACCGTGGCGCACCTTCTTCCAAAGCAGAGGGCTGAGCTTGTAGCCAACTATCCTATCGAGGATTCGACGGGATTGCTGGGCGTTTACAAGGTTCATATCTATATCTCTCGGAGCTTTTATTGCCGTTTTTATTGCGGATTTGGTAAGCTCGTTGAAGGTAACGCGGTAGGTCTTTGCGGGGTCGAGATCGAGCGCGGAAGCAAGATGCCACGAAATAGCCTCGCCCTCTCGGTCAGGGTCCGTTGCGAGAAAGACCTTGTTTGCATTTTTAGCTTCCTTTTTAAGCTCCTTGATAAGATCGCCCTTGCCGCGAATGTTTATATAGTGGGGGGCAAAATCATTATCTATATCAATTCCAAAGGTGCTTTTGGGAAGGTCCTTGACGTGTCCCTTCGACGCTACTACCTTGTAATTCTGTCCAAGACAGCTCTGTATAGTATGCGCCTTGGGGGGAGATTCTATGATAACGAGATTCTTCATTGTGCGATGATATTACCTTTCTTTATTTAAGGCGGACGTAAGCTCCGCCGGGTGCGCTTCTTACCGCGCCCGAAAGCTCAAGTCCGAAAAGTATTCTTGTCAATTGTGCGGGAGAGAATTCCAAGCTCTCAAAATAATCAAGCGGAACAGCCTCGCCCTTCGGCATATGCTCAAGCACGCGGAGAGCGTCGGGATTCAGTCCCGATGGCTTTTCATCAGCTTGCTTTTGCGAAGGTTGCTGCGGGGGCGCACTTGCGGGCTTCGGAGCGGGCTTTTCCCTTCTCATCGGTGTGGGCGCAGAACTTGTAGGTAAGTCGGAGGCCAAGCGGTCTTAGGAAGACAAGAAAT
>JAZPZM010000045.1:0-14866 GCA_045544735.1 Eubacteriales bacterium | reverse complement strand
TCTTCCTAAGACCGCTTGGCCTCCGACTTACCGTAAGATGTACGAGGCTCTGAAGGCAGGAGACCCTAAGCTCAGGACAATGCGTGCTATCTTCCAAGATGTATATGGATCATACGCAGAGTATGCAAAGAAATTCCGTGTGCAGAAAGGAGGTGACACAAATGCCTGATATGGATCTGTTTGCCCCTCTCGGCTCTCTTGAATGGGTGGACCGTGAGAAGCTCCACGCCAACGACTACAACCCGAACAAAGTATCAGAGGAAAACCTATCCCTCTTGGTACAGTCTATCCTCACAAACGGATGGACATTGCCTATCGTGGTAAGACCTGACTACACAATCATAGACGGCTTCCATAGATGGACGGTGTCGGGGCGTGAGCCGTTGAAGAGCAAGCTCGGCGGCAAGGTACCCGTGGTTATCGTGGACCACAAGGACAGAGCCGACGACATCTACGGAACTGTAACGCACAATAGAGCGCGTGGTACACATCTGCTCGAACCTATGAAAGCTATCGTCAAGAAGCTTATGGACGAGGGCAAGAGTGTAAAGGAGATCGGTAAGCAACTCGGTATGAAACCCGAGGAGATATTCAGACTCTCCGATTTCAGCAAAGACGACTTCCTCAATATGATGGTGAAGCATAACGAATATAGCAAGGCAGAAATACTCACCAAGGTATGAGTATGAGCCTTGAAAGACGGTTGCAGAAGCAAAGCAGCCGCGAAAAGACGACCTGCGAGGCTCAAAAGGTACTGTGAAAGGCCTTGAAAAACCTCGCGGGCTCGTCGACCCCAAATTTCAATCAGTTAGTATGGAATTTTTTGGGGAACTTTAATTGAATTGACAATAAGTGGGATGGATAATGTATCACAAAAAATGCGGGAACGGCGGGAGTCCAGATACATATATGCTCAAAAGGCATATCGCATTTATACGCTGACGTGGCTCAATGGCAGAGCAGCTGACTTGTAATCAGCAGGTTGTGGGTTCGACTCCCTCCGTCAGCTCCAAAACCTTTGGAAATATCCTACGGAAAATCACGCGAGAGTTATTTTTTCCTTCCTCTCTCGTGTGAGCGAGCCTCCATAAGCAATTCCGCAGGTTGCGAAAAACTCCGGGCGACTGATAAGTAGCGTAAAATGAGCGGTAGTCGCCCCTTTGCATAACAACAGAAAGGAGAACTGGTATGGCAAAGACAAAAGACCCTGCCATTATGGAAGGTGGAAATGCGTATATCTTGCAAGCCGGCACTCCGATTTTTGTAAAGACTGCCGACATCTGCTCGATGATTGGCAAGTCAAATCAATGGGTGGGACAACTGACATCGCAAGGCACGCTCAACAAATCTATGACGCCTCACGGCTCGCTCTACAATCTTGCAGACAATATTCGCTCCTATTGCGATATGCTTGAAGAACGTGCGAGCGCAAATCCCGTAGACGAGGAAGAGGACAAAATCGAAAAGGCGCGGCGAATGGCTGACGCGAGGATAAAGGCATCAAAAGCCGTCGTGGCTGACCTCCAAGCGAAAGAGATGCAAGGCAAAATGCATCGTTCCGAGGACGTTGCGGCTATGACCGAGGATTTGATATATGCCGTCCGCGGAGCTTTGATTGCTTTGCCCGGACGATTGTCCGTAGAGGTAGCGGCAATAAGCGACCCTGCGGAAGTGTCGGCGGTCATTCAGAGAGAGGTTTACAAGATTATGGAAGACCTCTCCACGTACCAATATGACCCCAAGAAATACGAGGAACGCGTGAGAGCGCGAATGAATATGGAGCCCATCACTAATGGCGACGACGAAGAGGACTGATGCAGACCGACTCAACGCCGCCATTTCAAGAGCGATTGCAGGAATAAGACCACCCGAACAATTAACCGTCTCCCAATGGGCAGACAAAAAGCGAAAGCTATCACAGGAAAGCTCCGCAGAGGTCGGACAATGGAGAACGAGCAGAACGCCGTACCTTAAGGACATTATGGACGCGTTCAACGATCCTGTTCTCCGACACATCGCGGTAGTGGCTTCCTCACAGGTCGGTAAGTCCGAGTGCATAAACAATATGATTGGCTACATTATCGACCAAGACCCCGGCTCAATCCTCTTTATTCAGCCGACAACCATAGACGCCAAAGACTACTCCAAGCTCCGTATTGCTCCTATGATACGAGATACGAAGTGTCTGAAAAACAAGGTTGCCGACCCGAAGAGCCGAGAGTCCGCAAACACCATTCTCCAAAAGTCATATCCTGGCGGCATTCTCACGATGTGCGGCTCAACCGAAGCTCACGCCCTCTGCTCCAAGCCTATCCGATACATATTCGGTGACGAGCGAGATAGATGGGCGACGTCGGCAGGCAACGAGGGCGACCCTTGGGAGCTTGCAACGGCGCGTCAGATCACGTTCTACAATGCCAAGTCGGTAGAGGTATCTACACCAACCGTCAAAGGTGCGAGCGCGATTGAACGAGCATACGGCGACGGCACAATGGAACGGTGGAAAACGCGGTGTCCTCATTGCGAGGAATACAGCGAAATCATCTTTGAGAATATCCGCTTTGATTACGATACAACCGAGGTCGGAAACGACAAGGTTTACGACATCACCGAAATTCACTATGTTTGCCCCTGCTGCGGTGGAGTTTCCTCCGAGCGCGAGATAAAAGCGCAACCGTCAAAGTGGGTGGCTGACAACCCCGACGCATATAAGCAACATCAGACACGTTCTTTTTGGCTTTCCTCTTGGGTATCGCCTTGGGCGTCGTGGAAATCGACTATACTGCAATACCTTAAGGCAATCGGCAACTCCAAAAAGATGCAGGTTGTTTACAATACCCGTTTCGGTTTGCTGTGGGAGGACCGCGGAGACCTGGAAGACGAAGAAAGCGTAATGGCTCGTCGCGAAGATTACGGCACTAACGAGGACGGCTCTCCCGTAGAGCTCCCCGAAGGAGTGCTTTATCTGACGTGCGGAGTTGATACACAGGACGACCGCTTGGAATATGAGGTGGTCGGTTACGGTCATTTTGACGAGTCTTGGGGTATCAAAAAAGGTATCATAATGGGCAGACCTGACACAGACGAGGTTTGGCAACGCCTTGATGATATTATCGACCACGTCTACCGCTTCAAATCGGGCATCGGTTTGAGAGTGTCCACGACATTCGTGGACGAAGGTGGACACTTCACACAAGACGTCAGAATGCGCTGCCGTGAGCGCCTTGCCAAAAAGGTGTTTGCTATCAAAGGTCGAGGCGGTCAAGACATACCGTTTACATCTCCCCCGAAGAAACAGAAAATCGTTGTCAACGGCAGAGCGCTCGGTATGTGTTGGGTATATGAAATCGGTGTAGATGCAGGCAAACAGCTTATTATGGATAATCTGCGAGTGCAGTCTCCCGGAAGCAAGTATTGCCACTTCCCGCGGCGCGACGATTACGGACCGACATATTTCAAGGGTCTGCTCTCTGAGCGATTGGTTTATAAGAACGGACACAAGCACCCGTGGCAATGGGAGAAAATCCCCGGACACGAGCGCAACGAGCCGCTTGACTGTCGCGATTACGCAAACGCCGCCAAGAAAGCCGCATCGCCCGATATGGACGCGATAGAGCGCAGGCTAAGAGGAACAACACCGAACACACAAACGCCTGTTGCAACGCCTCCAAACCGTCCTCAAACGGCTCACAAACCGCAACGCAAGGGCAATAAGTTGAAGAAATACTATGACGATTGGTAAGGAGGTATCTTATGACAAGAGCTGAGGCGAAAGCCTTATATGAATATTACGACGCGCTCATTACAAAGCTCACCCAAGCAAAGCTTGCTTTGGTGGACGGCGGCGTAAAGAGCTACACCATAGACGGTAGATCTCTCACGCGTTTCGACATTGACACGCTGACAAAAGAGATAACCGATGCCGTCAATAAGCGCTCCGAGTATGCCGCGATTATGAACGGCAAAAAGGCTCGCAAAGCTTTCGGTATTATTCCGAGAGATTTCTAATTTTGGGTATGAGCTCCGTGCGAGCTTGTGCTACGGATCGCCCCGCAGAGTTTCGCTCCTTTCGCTGCGTGGGCAATCCGTTTTTTATTACTGACGAAGGAGGTTGAAACGATGAGCGAAGAAAAGAAACCGCGCACAGATCCACCGCGCCAAACCCAAGCACCGCACAGGCGCAAGGCGCAGGGATATGGCGACGCGGGTGCAAGCCAAGTACGCCGAGCGTTGCAAGGCTTCCTTGCGAAAAGCGGTGCTCCGTCAGAGGACATCGACTTTCACAATTTTACATTGCGTCAGCGTGGCAGAATGCTTTATATGTCCTCGCCTGTCGCAGCCGCCGCTATCAATACAAACAGAACCAAGGTTGTCGGTACCGGCTTGTATATGAAGTGCGCCATTGACCGTGATACTCTCGGTCTTTCCGAGGAAGCGGCAAAAGAGTGGCAAAGGAAAACCGAAAAGGAATTCAGAATGTGGGCGAGCGATAAGCGGAAGTGCGACGCGCTCGGTCTGAATAACTTTTGGGGATTGCAACAGCTCGTTATCAAGTCGTGGCTGATGTCGGGAGATGTCTTTTCTCTGCACAAGAGATACAAGACAACACCGATGAACCCTTACTCTCTCCGTCTGCACATCATCGAGGCTGACAGGATCAGCACCCCGATTGATATGGTAAAGACGGTAAACCCCACAACCACACAGGGCAAAAACCCTACGACCGGGAATAAAATCTTTGACGGCGTAGAGGTTGACGAGAACGGCTGCGTGGTTGCCTACTACATTCGCAACACCTATCCGTACCAAATCACAGCTGACAAAACGGAGTGGCAACGCGTTATCGCGGTAGGCGAAAAGACAGGAATGCCGAACATTCTGCACATTATGGCATCGGAGCGCCCCGACCAATACCGTGGTGTTACGTATTTGGCGCAGGTCATTGAGCCGCTTTTGCAGTTGCGTAGGTACACCGAGTCAACGCTTATGGCCGCGTTGGTGCAATCGTTCTTTACGGCGTGGATCACCACACAAACCGAGCATAGCGAGATACCGATGAATGAAGTCGGCGCAGGCGACATCGACGGAATACCCGACGACCAACCCGACTCCATCAGCGAGGACGAGAACGAATACGAGATGGGACCCGGCACCGTTCAGCATCTCGCGGACGGCGAAAGCATTACGTTCGGAAATCCCAATATCCCGACCGCGAGCTTTGAGTCTTTCTTCAAGACGATGTGCAAGATGGTCGGCGCAGACCTTGAACTCCCCTACGATGTGCTTATCAAGGAATTTAATTCCTCTTACAGCGCGGCAAAGGGTGCTCTTGAAGAAGCGTGGGAAGCGTTCAAGATGCGTCGCGTTTGGTTGGTGGACGATTTCTGTCAGCCGACCTATGAAGCGTGGCTTGCCGAGGCGGTTGCGATTGGGCGCATCAAGGCGCCTGGTTTCTTCACGGATCCTCTTATCAGAGCCGCTTGGTGCGGAACGAGATGGGACGGACCCGCGCAAACTCACCTCGATCCCCACAAGGAAGCTACCGCGAACGAGCTTGCAGTTAAGCACGGTTGGAAGACCAACGAGCAAGTGACACGCGAATACTACGGTGGAAACTGGGAGGAAAACATCGAAATCTTAAACCGAGAGAACGAAATGAAACCCTCTGCTGCACCGAGCGAGCCTCCCGCGGCACCGGCCGTTCAGACCGAGCCGCCTGATCCAACGGACCCTCCCGATCCGAACAACACGGGAAATCAAACAACAGGAGGGCAAGGTAATGCCGAATAACCCTTTTATTCCGATTAGCATTCGCCGCGCTTGTTATGCTATGACAAACGCGGACGGAAACGAAGCGGAAATCTCTATGTATGGCGACATCGTAGAAAGTCAGCCTATCAATTATTGGACAGGAGAACCTGTCGAAGGGTCTTTCATTATTCAGGACGAATTCTTGAAAGACTTGAACGAGGTTGTTGGCGCAGGGTGCAAAAAGCTCACTCTCCGTATGAACAGCTACGGTGGAGATGCAGGTGTGTCGATCCTCGTTCATAATCGTTTACGTGAAATCTCCGCGAGCGGAATTGAAACCGTCTGCATTGTGGACGGCGTTGCTATGTCGGGCGGCTCGCTCATTATGTGCGCTTGCGACACGGTAAGAGCAAATCCGTCAAGCCTTATTATGATCCATAAGGCTTGGTCATTCCTATTCGGCGGCTACAACGCTGACGATATGCGTTCCAAAGCGAAAGAAAATGACGCTTGGGATAAAGCGCAGGTCGAAATCTACAAGAGAAAATGCGGATTGACGGACACGGTGCTTATGCATATGATGTCCGAAACAGCTACAATGACCGGCAGAGAGGCAGTCGAAAAAGGATTTGCCGACGAGGTTATTGAAGATGCAGAGCCGCTCAATATTGCGGCAAGCGCAGACCGCACCGCCCTCTTTGTGAGAGGGCAAAAAGTACACTTGGCACGCGGTATGACCGCGCCCGAGTCCATTCCGATTACAACCGCAAGCCAGGCGGATGTAAATAATAATACGTCGGCAGAAACCGACAGCGAAGGAGGTAACAAACCTATGGCAAGAAATCTTGAAGAGCTCAGAACAGAAAACCCTGAACTCGCAGCGCAGGTTGAGAGTGACGTGAGAGCTGCCGTGTCTGCCGAACACGCTAACTCCGAAACCAACGCAACCAACGCTGAACGTCAGCGCCTCGCGGACATTGACAGTATCGCACATCTCTACGATGAAGAGACTGTCCGTAACGCGAAGTACGGCGATCACCCCTGTACAGCGCAGGAGATGGCGTTCCGTGCCGCACAGGCGGCAGCAAAAACAGGTGGCGCATTTATGGCAGGCGTTAAGTCTGACTACGACGCGTCCGGTGCAGGCGGTGTAGGAGCCGCACCCGCAGACAACGGCAACGGCGGCGCAGAGCCGACCACACCCGAAGCAAAGCAGGCAGAGGCGAGAGCCAGTGTCAAGGCATTGCTCGGCAAGAACTAAGGAGGTATCACAATGAAAAATCTCAACGCAAAAGTTGGCGAGATGGAATATGACGGCCTCGTTGTTGATCTCGTTCCCGAGGTCGAAGTGAGAGGCGGCACAATCCGCAAGCTCGCGGCAGAAACCACTATCAAGAGAGGAACAATCCTCGCAAAGAGTTCCGCGGACAACAAGCTCGTTGTTCTCGGCACCACAGCAGCTGAAGGCGAAACGCTGACTCCCGATTGCATCCTTTGTGATGATGTTGCAGTCGGCACCGCTGTAGATGAAAGTGTCTCCGTTTACACGGCAGGATGCTTCAACACCAACAGAGTCCACGTCGCAGATGGCTACACCATCACCGAATCGGACTTCGACGCACTCCGCAAATACAGCATTGTTTTCAAGGCTGCTTTTGCGGGTAATTAAAACAGGAGGACAAAAGAATGCCTAATACAATCAATTTTTTTGATAACTATGTTCTGCAGGCGCTCGTAGAAGAGATCGTGCCTCGTCAGACATTCTTCAAGGACAGATATTTCCCCACCGCGCCCGAGGATATCTTCGCGGCTGACAAGGTGTTGGCTGAGTATCAGAAGGGAGATCGTCAGATGGCTCCTATCGTAGCGCCCCGCGCCGGCGACATTGCCGTAGGTCGCACAGGCTACGAGATCCACGAAATTCAGCCTGCTTACATCGCGCTTTCCAGAAGCCTTTCCATCGACGACCTTAAAAAGAGAGGTTTTGGCGAGGCTCTTTATCACGGTCAGACCCCTGCGCAGAGAGCTGCACGCCTTCAGCTCAAGGACCTTACTCAGCTCGACGCTCGTATCGTTCGTCGTGAGGAGTGGATGGCTGTTCAGACGATGATCAACAACGGTTGCGATATGCAGGAGTATATCGACGAGACCACCAAGGGCGACGTTCTCCGCGTTCGCTACTACGATGGCGAGGCTTCCGAGCACGAGTACACCGTAGGTACCAAGTGGAACGCCGAGGGTGCAGATTTCTTCGGCGATGTCAAGAATATGTGCCGTCTGCTTTCCAAGCGTGGCTTGCCCGCTGCTGACCTCGTTCTTGGCTCCGACGTTGCTGATGTAATTCTCAATATGGAGAAGGTGCAGAAGCTCCTTGACAAGAACAGCGGTATCATCATCGGTCAGATCTCGCAGGAACTCAGCGCATACGAGGGCGTTGTCTATATGGGCACACTCAACTTCGGCGGCTTCAAGCTCAACCTTATCAGCGTGGACGAAACCTACGTTGACGAGAAGAACACAGAGCAGAAGTATTTCCCTGCAGATGCTGCTATGGTAACCGCCCCCGGCTGTGGCCATATGATGTACGGTCAGATCACCCAGATCGACTACGGCAACACCGACTATACCACATACGTGGCTTCTCGTGTTTCTAAGTTCGTTCTCGATCAGGACAAGGATATCCGCAAGCTCCGTCTTGGCACAAGACCTATCGCGGCTCCTAAGAACTACTGCCCTTACATCTACGCAGCACAGGTTATCGGCTGATAACCGCGTAGGAAAGGAGAAACGGCTATGGCTAAAATCAAAATCAAGAGAGGCTTTTACGGCCTCCATACAAAGCTCGGCGTTCAGACCAAAGGACCGAATGACGAAGCCTTTGAAGTTGACGATAACGAGGCGAAGCGCCTTGTTGATCTCGGTATTGCTAAATACTTTGGCGATACGCCCGTTGCAACGGTCGAAGAGAGCGCAGACGAGGATAATGCGAGCGTCAACCCTCCCGAAATCGAAGCCCCCGCAGAGAGCGAATATGAGGGCGACAGCGTAACTGATATTCCCGAGTATAGCATTGACTCCAATGCATCTGATTTGAGAGCAATCGCAAAGTCCGTTGGTATCACATTCAAGGTTGGTACCACCAAGGAGGATATGGTGACAGCTCTTGATGAATATTTCGGCGTAATGGACGCGCCTGATCTCTCCGCGGAAACTCCCGTAGTATGAGCTTCAAAGATATGCTGAACGAAGATGTCCACCGCGTATTCCTCAATGACGGTGAGTTCGCAGAACGGCACACGATACGCTACAACGGCGTAACGTATGACGGCGAGGACCACAAAGGCATCTCCGTTCTGTTTATCAGAGTCAAGGAGCTTGAAAAACCGATACAAAACGCCGAGGGCATCTTTGGCGTTCAGGCGAAGTTGCATATTGCCTTATCCGATCTCGACGGAAACGTACCCGAGCAGGGACAGCGCATTTCCATTGACGACGGCGAAGCTCTTGGAGAAAAGTTCTTCGCTGATTTCAAGGTGGCGACCTCGATGTGTACAAACGGTATGATAAGTCTTGAATTGGAGGCCTACGATGAGTGATGTTTCTATTGGTGGCGGCAACAAAGCAACGAGCTTGTGGGTGGACGATATTGGTAGCAATACCCTCGACCGCGCACAAAAGCTTCTTGCCGGCATTCCTGGCGGTGTAGGTAAAGCTGTTGGCTCGGCTCTGAAACGAGCTGCTTCAAGCGGTGAAGCCTATGCCGCGAGAGCCCTTCGCAAAGAGTACGTCGTGAAAGCCTCGGACTACAAGGAATACACGACGTCGAAACGACACATAGACACCGATGCTTCTGGCGCAACGGAGGTCAGCATTGAATTTCACGGCTATCACATTCCGCTGATCCGTTTCGATGCGACCTTTGGCAAAGACGGACGAATTACGGCAAGGGTACGCAAGGACTCCGCAAAGCAGACACTTGAAAACGCCTTTGCCGCGAAGCTCGGAGATCGCACAGGTATCTATGAGCGTATCGGAGACAAGCGTTTTCCGATACGGCAGTTTTGGGGACCTTCTACAACGCAGATGATGGACTCCAACGACGATGTGGCAGAGGATATTGCTACGCACATTAGAGACACTTTCGATAAGCGTATCGAGCACGAAATCACCCGTGTACTCAACGGTTGGGGAGGTAAGCAATGACAAAAGAACAGCTTCTTGAAGATCTTAAATCCTTCCTTAAGGACACCACGAAGAATTATAAGCTTCCCGAGGCGCTCCAAAAGGGAGACACCGAGCAAATCTTCCGGGCACCCGACATCTATAAAATGAGGTTGCCGAACAGCAACGATGCAAAGAAAAAAGCACCCTACATTATCGCTCAGTACGTAACAGGAAAAGACTATCACAGGCAGTTGCAGCAGAGCCAATCTCACGCGATTGTCCGTCTTATCTTTTGCGTTTACAACAAAGACGAGGAAGAGGGTGCGCTTTCTCTGCTCAATGTTATGGAAACGGTGCGCTTGGAACTGATGAAGCAGGTGCGTATCGGCAAATGCTTCAAAATCGACACGGACGCAGGCGTGGAAAGCCTTGTCTATCCCGAAGATACTGCTCCGTACTATGCCGGCGAAATGATGTTCACAGTATTCGTACCGCCGACAGAAAGAGAGGTTAACTATGGCTAAGAAAACAGCCGTTAAAGACGGCGTTTTTATCTACCTCGGACCCTCGATCAGAGGCGTTATTCAGAAAGGCAGTATCTACCGCGGCACACGCGAAAGTGTCCTTTCCTCTCTCGCATTCGCGATTGAAAAATACCCCAAGATCGAACGTCTGATTGTTGCGGATAACGAGATTGTTTCCGCAAAACAAAAAATCGCAGTCGGCGGCAACTCTTTGAGCAATGCTTATAGAGCGCTCTCCGACACAAAAATCTAAGGAGGAATAAGCTATGTCCCTTAATCATGGCATCAACACCTATAAGTCCGACACAGACTTTGCGGCGGTCAAGACCGCAGGCGTCGGCATTCCGCTCTTTATCGGTGCGTGGCCCTGCCACACCGCAGGCGGATTTACAGGCAAGCCTCAGCTTGTAACGAGCTTTGGCGAAGCAAAAGAACTCGGCGGCTATTCGAGCGAGTGGAGAGATGCAAGCAAGGCTCCCAAGTGGAATCTCTGCCAGGCTATGTACTCTCATTTCAAGCTCTTCGGTTTGAGCCCTGCCGTATTCTACAACGTATTCGACCCCTCCAAGCATAAGGAGGCTGTAAACGATACCGAGGTTTCGGTTGTCGAGCACGTTGCAACCATTACGGGCGACGCTATCAATGATACCGCGCTCGTTGTCAAGGCAGACTCCGAGACGCTCGTAAAGGATACTGACTACGAGGTATTCTATGCGGACGACAAGTGCCTTATCGAACTCATTGAGGGCGGCGCATCCTACGCGGCAACCGAGCTCACCGTTTCCTACAACGCAGCAAAGCTTGACGCCATCACCGCAGCTGACATTGAGGCGGCAATCGAAAAGATTGAGGAATGCAAGGCGCTCTTTGGCATCGTTCCCGATCTTATCTGTTGTCCCGGATGGAGCCAGACTCCCTCTGTTGCGGCTGTTATGGCTGCAAAGGCTCCGAGCATCAACGGTCTGTTCAAGGGCAAGGCAGTTGTTGACATCGACACCGATGCAACCAACGGCGCGGACTCCTACTCCGAGGCTCTTGAATGGAAGAACCAGAACGGCTACACCGACGAGAATATGATCGTTTGTTGGCCTCTTGCAAAGGTCGGAGATTACATCTTCGATATGTCCGTAATCGCTTGTGGCGTTATGGGCAGCGTTGACTCCGCAAACGGCGATTGCCCCTACGAGTCCCCCTCGAATAAGGGCATTTCCATCACAGGTCTTTGCGACAAAGCCGGCAACGAAATCAACCTCTCCATTCAGCAGGCAGACGTTGTCAGCTACACCGCAGGTATCGTAACCGCGCTCAATTTCAACGGTTGGGTGCTTTGGGGCAACTACACGGGCTGCTGGCCTGCAAGCTCCGATGTTTCGGACTACTTCATCTGCACCAATCGTATGATGGACTTCGTGTGCAACACGTTCGTCAATACCTATTGGTCGCATCTCGACCGTCCTCTCACAAGAGTGAGAATTGACGCTATCGTAAACAGCTTCAATTCTTGGCTCAATGGTCTTACCCACGAGGGCAAGCTCTACGGCGGTCAGATCGAGTACGTTGCGGCGGCTAATCCTACCGCAAATCTCATTGCCGGCAAGTTCAGACTTGATACGAGAATGGCTTCTCCTGTTCCGGCACAGGAAATCAATATGTATGTGGAGTTCGATGTTGAATATCTCACATCGGCTCTCAATGCATAAGTAAGGAGGAAAGCAAATGAACGCTGGTGTTATCAACTTTGCCGTTTATGAGAACGGCACCGAATACCTTGGTGTTGCCAAGATCACTCTTCCCGATATGACAAACAAGATGCTCACCGCTAACGGCGCGGGCATTCCTGGCGACCTCGACATCCCTGTTCCCGGACACAGAGATGCTATGAGCGTCAAGATCGAATTCATTGACGCGCCTCAGGCAGCATACAAGCTCGCCGAAACCCGTCAGCACGTCCTCGATTGCCGCGCGGCTCACGAGGACTATGACGCAACCTCTGGCAAAATCAAAGTCACCGCATACAAGCACATCCTCACCGTTATCCCCAAGACGCTTGGCGGCGGTACTATCGGACCTGTTGCCGCACAGGCTGTATCGGGTGAGTACAGTTGTGTAGCTCGTAAGGACTACATCGACGGAAAGCTGATGCTTGACTATGACCCTGCCAACTTTAAGGATGTCGATGCTTCTGGCAACGATAACCTTGCCGCAGTTCGTGCCGCTCTTGGCAAGTAATCAAAAAACAAAAGAGAGGGCGTTTTGTTTGAAACGTCCTCTCTTCATTCCAAAAAACAAACAAGAAAAGGAGATAATCTAATGTCTGCTATTAACGAAAAGGAACTTAACGGAGCGATCGACGAGTCCGTTGAAGAAAACTCTCATTTCACCATTGCTCTCAAAAAGCCTGTTACATACAACGGCAAAGAATACAAGGAGCTTTCGTTTGATTTTGACAAGCTCACAGGCCGCGACGGTCTTGCTATCGAGGACGAGCTTTCGCGTCTTGGTAAGGCAGTGATTGCGCCTGTGTTCTCTGGCGAATATCTTGTAAGAATGGCAGCGAGAGCTTGCACCGAACAGGTCGGTGCAGACATCTTTGATATGCTTACGCTCACCGATTATAATCGCGTAAGGAGCGAGGCGAGATCTTTTTTACTTCGCTCGGAGTGAAAACAGGAGACGGGGGCAAGTGGATAAGACGGCAATGTATGATACTTTCGCAAAATTACCACACCCCCATTTCCTTTTGGCTCTCCGAACCTTTTAGCCGTCTATCAGCTTGGATCAACGATAGCAACGAACTGATAGACGAGCAAAACAAACAACGCAAAAAATAATGATTGAAGGGAGTGGTTGAAATGGCTTCGAGAAACGAATACGAAATGCTATTTAAGCTGAGCGCACAGCTCGGTCAAAATTTCAATGGTACGTTTTCTTCGGCGCAAAAGACACTCGCGGCAACGCAAAAGGAAATCCAATCGCTCAATAAGCTTCAGTCGGATATATCCTCTTATACCAAACAGCAACAGTCGGTTGATGCGTTAAAAAACAAGCTTTCGACATATCAACAACAGTTGCGCAACGTCCAACAGGAAATCTCGGCATCAGGCGAATATAGTTCTGCTCTTGCGAACAAGGAACTTGATCTGAAACAGAAGATTGAGCAAACTGAGGCTTCGCTGAGGCAGAAGACGGAAACTCTTGACCGTATGGGAGACTCACTCTCCAAAGCGGGCGTTGATATGAGCAACCTTTCGGGCGAGAGTGAACGGCTCGGAAAAGAGGTTGACGACCTTAAGGAGAAACAGGAAAAGGCAGCTGACGAGGCGCAACGCTTCGGTGATGTTGGCGCCAATTCTGCCATCGCGGTAGCTGACGCTCTTGCGGCGGCAGGTATTGCAAAGATACTCAAAGAAATTTATTCTGCCTATGGTGAATGTATCGTTGGTGCCGCCTCGTTCGGTGATGAAATTGGTACTGTTTCCGTTCAATACGGCATCGCAGCGGAAGATCTGCAGGCATATTACTATGCTGCCGAACTCGTAGATGTTAGCGTGGAAACGCTCACGTCCACAATGGCAAGGAATGTCCGCGCTATGTCATATGCGCAAGACGGAACAGCTCGTTATGTTGAAGCATACGAGCAACTTGGTGTGTCTGTTACCAACGCAGACGGTTCTCTTCGTGATAGCGAGGATGTTTATTGGGACGTCATTGATGCGCTCGGAAAAATGGAGAACGCGAGCGAGCGAGATGCGGTTGCTATGGAGCTTCTTGGAAGGAGCGCACAGCAGATTAACACCTTAATTGCCGCAGGCTCTGGTGTTATGGATGAGTATGCGCAAATGGCTGAACAAGCCGGTTATGTGATGGACGAAAAGATGTTGGCAAGCGTTATGGCGCTTGACAATGAACTTCAAATCCAGAATAATAATATGACCGCGCTGAAAAACACCGTTGCCGCGCAGTTCGCTCCCGAAATCACCGCCGCTCTCCAACTGTGGAATAAAATGCTTGCGGGTATGACGGAATTTGCCGAGAACAATCCCGTTATCGTTAAATCGTTGGTGATTCTTGGCCTCGAACTCGCAACAATCGTTGGAGTTTATGGCGGTTATGTTGCGATCAAAAAGACCGCAAACGCCCTTAAAGCTATAAATGCTGCTCTCACGGCAAAACAAACAGTTGCAACAACCGCTCAAACCGCCGCTACGGTTGCACAAACTACCGCGACAACTGCAGCTACAGCGGCTCAAACGAGCCTAAATGCAGCTATGGCATCGAATCCCGTTGGACTTTTGTTGGTAGGGGTGTCCGCTCTTACTGTCGGGGTCGTTGCCTTTGCAAGTGCTGCGTCAAAAGCGTCAAAAGAAGAGGATCAACTGACCGCAAAATCCAAAGCCGAATATGCACAGCTTCAAAAGAAAGAGGCT
>JAZPZM010000044.1:0-7724 GCA_045544735.1 Eubacteriales bacterium | reverse complement strand
TGCCTCCAAAAAGTTTGCTTTCATCAGAAGACATAACGATTCCGTATCCTGCACCTTCAATTTTTATTGCACAGCCCTCTTTCATTTCACTTCCGCAACGTATGCATTTTCTCATAATAATACCTCCGTAAATTCTTATTTATCAACTTCGTTCATCAATCTCTTGCTTTGTCTGATTAAATCAGCGTAAACAAATATCCAACCGTGGGGCCTGCGAATATCGCAAGATATATGAGCGTGATCCAAGGTTGGTAGTCCACGTAGAACTCCTTGAAAGACAAGCTCCACGGGTGTTTGATAAGCACCCAACCGAACACGTCAAAGACGATACAAATACCCGCCCATATTGCGCCCGTAATCAGAGCTTCGGATATTGTCGGTTCTGCAAGACCGTTCATATAGAGCCAACCGAACAGCGAAAACAGAATGATATTATAAAGCGGATGCCACGGCTTTGTTTTTTCGTAGCCTTCGCCCATACCGTTCTCGTCCATCGGCTTCATTTTCAACACGTAAATATTGAATATGGTGTGGAGTATGCCTACACACGTTACAATAGCATAGCACACCCAAAACCATAGCATTGACATTCCAAAGTTAATCATTGTTTGTTCCTTCTTGTATTCCTTTTAGCACTTTCTTCGCTTTCGCATACAGCTTCGGTGAAGTCTGCGGATATGAAAGTTCAGCTGGGAGAGTATCAAATATCTTCATATTGTTTTCTCTCTTTATTGGTTGATTGGCGCTTTCTCACACGCATTCAGCGAAATGATCAATTCATAGTTTGTATCAAGATTCTCGGGGAATAACAAATATATTGTTTCGCTCTCGCCAACTGTATAGCTATCGCAATATTGCATATATACCATGTTTTTCATAATGTAGAGAAAATCACCGATGTATTTATCTTTTAGATGCTCCAAGTCGTGTGTGCTATCGCCAACACGAATCGGAGTGCAGAACTCCCTCATTGCACCCTTTCGTCTGATTTCGAGTACAGACAAAGGGGTTCCATTTTCATCCACCCAATATTCATTATTTGTGATGTCAAGCATGACCCATTTATTCAAATTAGTGTCCCAGACTTCATTAACAACATGGCAATCGTTGTCGTACCCAGAATTAGGCATAATCCAAACTTTGCGAGCGTAGATACCGAGAGCTAAACACATTTCATTTAGAATTTGTGCCTTATTTCTGCAGTTTATTCCACTTGCTTTTTTATCCAAACTGTGTTCAAGCAATGATAGTGCGGTCATTTCTACGCTATTGTCATAATTGCTCTTATGTGTAAGTCGTGGTGCAAATTCGTCCATCAAGCGTAGAGCTTTTTCAAGTTCGCTTCCTTCGCCGGCAATATTGTCTATTCCATAATCAGAAATTAAAACTGAATAGTCGTCGTTATCGAAGTCATAAATAAAATCAATATCTTCACCGGCGGCAAACTCTAAGTTGTTCCGTAGGATACCCGCTTCCATTATGTATATTTCATCGGTACTTTGCAAATAAGTATCAAAACCCCAAAAGGCAAAATAAAGGTTAACCCCAATACTTCCCACTAAAAGCATAGATAACACTATTATGATTATGAGAGATCTTTTTTTGTTCATCAGTATTTCCTCAATTCTTTTTCTAATATGTCTGCAAAGCGCTGTATTGGCTCTGCAAGCGTTTCAGCGTAGTCAAATGTCTCTTTATCATCCTTGTATTCTAACGGACTTCTGCGAACCTTCAGCGCAAATCTAAGAGCATCTGGATCGGGGCAAAGATTGTTTTCCAAAGCCCATTCTGCAGCGTCGGTCTTGGCGATAATCTTGCCGGTGCGAAGCGTATAGATACACCGAGCTATATCCAACATCCAACCGAAGGAATAGAAGCTCCGTCCGATGCTTGGGTTCTTTGACAAAAGCGTTCCGTAGCACAGCTCGTCGCCCATATTTTCAAAGGTAATACGCACCGATGCCTTTGGACCGGTATCCGCGCTCGCCGTTATCGGCAACAAGGTAGATATAAAGAGAGTGCAGATAAGTAGGCATATTATTTTCTTGAAATTATGCTTCATAATCAGACCTCATTTAACAAAAAATACTACGATTGCGCAAATGAAGATAAACGCTGCCGTTCCGATACTGAAATAAGCAACCTTACGGCTGTTGTTCCATTGCATATAGCTTTGGCAAAGCATAGTTACACCCATCAAAGGCATATAGACGTTTATAGCTTGCTCCCAAATATCAAATATCTGCAATACCGCCAACACCACGACGGATAAGCTTGCAAGAACTGATATTATGGTAACGACCTTATGTAATAAGGGAGTATCTTTCCAATTTGTTTTACTCATATCTATACTCCTAATTATTCGTGGTTTTTGCTTGATTATAAAACCGTTCTCCCTTTTTATGTACGCACAGATCGCAGATAACAAACACTCCGAAATAAATCGGTACTGCTATCAAAGAGATCACGGGATAAGTCAAGAAGTCAAGTCCGTCAAACGGCGAGTGTATTAAGAACATTGAATTGACGTCATACGCTGCCGCTTCGGATACAAGTGCGTGAAAAACGAGGTTGCAGTAACACCCGATAGCCGCCATTACAAAAATTGAAATGATGATGTTTGCAATGTTTCTTTTGACGTCAATTTTTATGTAGCCGAAGATCGGGAGCAAAAGAATATTGAACAAAAGCGTGGCGTGTGCCGTTATGCTCTTGAAATT
Organism: Eubacteriales bacterium; assembly: GCA_045544735.1. Classification (GTDB taxonomy): domain Bacteria; phylum Bacillota; class Clostridia; order Oscillospirales; family CAG-272; genus CAG-390. The sequence continues at coordinate 5,004 of JAZPZM010000044.1, read as the reverse complement.
CTCATAATCTGCAAGCGTTGGGTTGTTTATAAAATCCACGTTGGCGAACATCCCAACAAGGGTGGAAATGATACCGAACCAAAACAGATAATCAACGAAGAACGATCCAACTCTTGATTTCTTGTTCTTCAAGAGTGCGAAGATCAGAGCAGACCACATCACCACGTTGCAAGGATATATCGGCAAAATCAGATTAGGGGTTTCGCCCAAGTATTCTATCGCATTGCCACCCGACAACAGCTTGAATATAAACGAGCTGTAATGAAACACGATAGTGAAAATCGCGGCAGCTATTAGAATGATATTTTGTGTACGTTCTGTCTTAACGCATTTTTTGACGAGCCATAATCCAAGTGCGATTATGGCTATCAGTATAAAATTAAAGATCAGTAGTTTGCCCATAACATTACTTATCGATATTCTCTTTCTTCGAATATTTTTTCTTGCAGATCAGACCTGCAACGAAGGACGCCAAGCTCGGCAGAAGGTACTCAACGGCATCCACGAGCGCATAAGCGTATAGAGGTGCCGAACCCCAATAACCGCCGGTATTGTATTTATAGGCATCCACGCCGAAGGCAATAGCAAAACCTACGACCAACAAGGCTGCCACGATATAAAGGAATTTATAGATGTTTTCTTTTTTCATCACAATTACTACTTGTTTTCTTTAACTTCGTAGATAAAGAGGGTGTCGGCAATAATGGCGTAAGATACCGTTTTTCCAACCATCTCTTTCGCTTCTTCGTTGCTAAAATATGCGGAAGTCGAATATTCCTTATCGTCAACCTTTAAGATAACCGCACCTGTATATTGGAAGAAGCCTGCCTCCCAATTTGCTATTACACCATCTACGGGAGTAGCGCTCTCACATTTCTTTTTGAATACAAAGAACATTGTGAGATAATAACTTCCGGGAAGCAAAATGAAAACAAAATTCACTACGTTTATCATAGCAAATAGCGTTGCTTCAGCAATTCCCGAAAAATGCAAAACGCATATAAGTATTTCTAATAAAGCGAAAGGTGTTAGCCATTTCAAAGCGGTTGTTAAATATTTAGATAGTGTTAGTTTTTTCATAATGATTTACCTTCGGTTTATTATCGTTTTTTCAGATTTCCTTTCCGCAGTGGGGGCAGAACTTGGACTTGCCAAGTAAAGTGTCATTGACCTTGCCACAATGCGGACAACGGCTGCCAATAAACTTGTAGCACACAACAGAGCCGAGAAAAATCACAAAAGAAATACCTGTGATTATAACCTCAGCGGTTGTATCGTAATTTTCGTCAAGCAGCTTTCCTCCTACAACGCCCAACGTTATAAAGAGGACGATTGCAGAAATAATCGCTAAACATATGCAAACTTTTTTCATCCTTAACCTCCGTTCAAATCATTGCTACCATCAGCGTAGTCAATGACTATCTTCTTGCAGTTAGGACAATTATAAGCAACACAAGCTGAACCTTTCATCATAGAAAGTTCCGACAGAACAATCGAGTCTTTATGTAGAAAAGCGCGAGTGAAAAACTTGCGTTTTTCTCCTTTTATCCAATTCAACTCTTGCGGACTATGAATAAGCCCTTTTTCCATTTCATTATTGCAATAAGGACAGTTCATAAATTATCCTCCTTTAGCACTTTTGATCCACTATTCTCATTAACTCTCTTTCAGATTCAATCTCGTGTGGATAAGGGTAGGACTTTGCAGCCTTATCAAAATCACCCTTAATCGTTTCAGCCTTCGATACATTCTTTTCCTCAAGTACAGCAAGAGCATATTGAGTACGTAGAACCGACGGAAACCGCTTCATTGCTTTCATAAACTTCTTTTGTTCTTTGGTCATCATATTTTCAATGACCTCGCTACGGTTTTCTCCGATCAGCTCCACATAAATTCTATCACACATCAGAAGGTCGTGATGAAGCCCAACAATGCCGCTTTCAATTTCAAGCAAGTGTGCCATAAGCGCATCAGCTTCTTCAAATTTTTCCTCATCCATAAGTCTGTTGCAAGTGAACACACATCGGGTAGCTACCAGACTGTTTTTCATAGCTTCGTCTGTCGGTACAGTAAACCATTCATCAGGCATATCTTTAAGACGAACGCCCTTTGAACTTTGCTCGGCGACCTTAAGCTGAACCCAAAAGGCTTCCACAGCTTCTTTGTTTCTTGATAAAGCAAAAGCATTATAGCCATCGTTGTCAACCGTTCCCATACGCATCGGTATGCCGTTCATCATTGCGGTCATAAATCCCACTACCGCAAATATGAGAAGGATCGGGGAAAGAAACGGAATATCCGAAAAAATCAAATATCCAACCAAAAACAGTGCGCCAATGATGATGTTGATAAAAGATCCACCGAGATTATATAACACAAGTGGGATTTTCCCGTCCTTCATATCGGGAGGAGTCATAAGGCATTGACCGCCCGTTCCGGCTAAGGTGAGTCGTTTCATTTTGAGTTTTCCGTTTTCCTTCAGCCACATAAAAGATGCAATACGGAAGGAGCAGAATTTATATCCCGTCATCAAGCCAAACACAAGATGTCCTGCTTCGTGAACGATCATGTGGAAGAACAACGCGACGTACATACCGAGGAACAACCCTGCAAGGGAAAGGATTTCTTGGTATAGCGGTGTATCTGCGGATGAGTTGTCAATATACCAAACCATTATGAAGCCGCAAATCGCCCCGATTAGCATCATAAATGCCATTCCTATGTATTGTTGCCAAACAATTTTTCTTCGTCTCTTATTCATATCTGCCATTTATCTTCCTCTCAAACCCAAGATAGCGTGTTCCTTGAAAGGATAGCACGCCCTCATCGCCCTCGACGAGCAGACCGAACTCGTTTCTCGGCACCTTCAGCTCCATGCGATCTCCACTCTGCACCTCAAACGTAACATAATAGCTCGTTGAACTCGACGTGTGCATATGCCCGTTATGATTATGATGATGGTGGCTTGTGTGAGAACGCTTATCCACGATCTTGGCGTCCACCGACAATCTCGGTGAATTGTTATTGTGTACCCATTCACTAATGCCCTTCACAAATACGAAAATAAACATCGCAATTACGAGAAAGAACACTACGTAAAACATTCCAAACATTATAAGCTCCAATCTGATTGACGAACTCAATCCAATGCGGGGATCATAATCCTCATTTCGTCCTCTACACCGTCATACATCACCTTGAACATATAGACGGGCTGATAATAACCCTTTGTATCCACTTGATACTCCAACTCGCAGGAAAGAACGGTTACGTTCTTCGGGGAGCACATTTCAAACACGCCACCCCAAAAGTTACCGCGCTTCATCTGTTCAAACGCTTCGGCTTCAGATATGATCTGCTCGTCAGCGCAGTAAGTGAAGGATACCAAATTGTTGTGGATAACATAGATAAATCCTTCGGAAGAATAGCGGCAGCGGAGCGTACCACCAACAGTATCTCCTTCTTTACTCTCCATCGGAACGTCAAAACGATGCCAACCGTCGCCCTCATAGGTAAATACGGCAGTTTCGGGAATGGTTATGCCATACTCGCCAAGCAGACTTTCAATCGTTGCTCGATCTGCTTGGGCAGGTTCACGCTTACCTTCATTCGGATGATACTCATACTCATAGCTGCGATCCAAATGAGAAACAAACAGCGAATGTTCAACATGGTCAAGGTAATATGTTTCTTGATCGTAATAGCAAATATCAAGTTCTCTCGTTGTACGACCGTCAAGAAACGCCTTACCGAACTCATCACACGTTTTCTTGTTAAAGGTCATAGCCTTGTAAATCGAAACGGTCTGCTTTTCCTCAGAAAGATCAATTGCGGTTTCCCATTCCGTTCCTCTTGTGGACACCTTATAGATCGCGGCATTTTGCAGATTGCCGTAGTCCTTAACTGCATAGACAACAAAGATACTTGAAATCGCAAGAGTGATTACGAGAGGAATGGCAGCATAAACGGATATGCGGATAGCCTTTCTTTCCGCTTTAACAAACACGGAACGGAAAGCCATATACAAGCCATAGCCAAAGATTGCTCCAAGAGTATTTGCAAACAGATCGTCAATGTCAAACAATCCTCTGCCCGTAATTGCTTGGAATATTTCAATAGCCAACGAACACGCAAAGCCGCTACCGAGCATCACGTACCACTTTCTGAACAGCTTATGTATCCAAGGCAAGAGGATACCAAGCGGAACGAACATAGCAATATTCAAAAGCACGTTTGCCCAATTCTTAAAGGACATGATATTCCACGCTTCACGCCACGCCCTGAACAAATGAAAGTTACTGCCGCGCAAACCCGCCCCCCTCAAAACGGTCGCCACCAAAACGATAGCAATATATCCGGCAAGGGCTAACCAAAGGAAGATCTTTGCAAAGGGGAACTTCCTTGTGTCCTTATATTTTTTCTTGAACAGTAAATAAGCCACGCCTATACCAATCGCACAAAGCACTACCGCCATAATAGCAAGCGGAATTGCATCACCCAATCTGTTCAATATCATTCTCAAAAAATCGTTCATAGCACCTCTTATAAATCTACTGAAGGGTTGTTATCCGAAAATGTAATGTGAGCAAGCAGAAAAGCACCTCGGGCAAACGTCACACTAATCTTAACACCGTCGGGCAGTTTAGTTTCTAACACGTAGGTGAAGCTAAACATTCCAACTCTGTCCTTTTCTTCACCATTTACATATACAATATTCTTTGTCATACCACGATAAGCGGTTATGTAATGACCGTTAGCTTCGGTTGAGTCGAATCTGCAAAAAATCATATCGGTCAACAAAATTACTATCGACATTGCACCACCGACAAAACCGATTATCATACCTATCACATAATTCTCATTATAACGAACCGTTTCCCAAGCAAAGGCTCCGTCCAAAAATTCTTCTCCATGAACGATTACTTCTTTACTTGCTTCTCTTAATGCCCAAAAGACAATACCAATAGCAAGGAAACCAAGGAAAACAATTGCTTGTATGATGCG
>JAZPZM010000043.1:0-37011 GCA_045544735.1 Eubacteriales bacterium | reverse complement strand
TTCTATAACTCGCTTTTTGCCTAGCACAAACCTTCCTCAATTTGCGGCAATCCCCCAACATCATTGGGCTAAGCCCACATCATTTGCCGAAGGCAACATCATTACGGCGTAGCCGTACATCATTGAAAACGCTTAAAGCGTTTTCATATACTCCTCAAGCTCACTCTTGATCACGCTGACCTGCGGGCCGTATACCACCTGAATGCCGTTGCCGCGGCGTATAACGCCCGCCGCGCCGCTGCTCTTTAACACCGCGTCGGTAACGAGTGCGCTGTCCTTGACCGTCACGCGAAGGCGCGTAGCGCAGGCATCGAGATTTACGATATTGTCCTTGCCGCCGAGTCCGCGCAAAATTACGGACGAGGTTGACTCCGCACCCACGGCGGCGTCCGAAAGTTCGGGGTCGTGCGCGACCTCGGGCGCACCCGCCGTTGCACGCTTCGCATTATAATCCGCGCGCGTGTAAAGGCGTGCCTCGCCGTCCGCCTCTCTGCCCGGAGTGAGATAGTCGAACCGCTTTATCATAAAGCTGAAAAGCGCGTAGTATATGACGAAATACACCACTCCGACAAGGGGTATCATCAGCCAATTAGTCTTTGCCGTGCCCTGCAAGATCCCAAAGAGCGTAAGGTCGATTATACCGCCCGAAAACGTCATTCCCACGCCGACGTTCAAAACGTGCATGAGCATATACGAAACGCCCGCAAGAAGCGAATGGAAGAAATACATCACGGGCGCGACGAAAAGAAACGTAAACTCAATAGGCTCGGTAATTCCCGTAAGCATTGCGGTGAGCGCGGCGGAAAGCAGAATTCCGCCGACCACGCGCCTTTTATCGCGCCTTGCCGTGGTGTACATAGCAAGCGCCGCACCCGCAAGACCGAAAATCATAAACGGGAATTTACCCGCCATAAAGCGCGTCGCCTCAACGGAGAACACCTCGGTCGCGGGCGAAGCAAGCTCCGCAAAGAAGATGTTTTGCGCACCCATTACGGTCACGCCGTCGATAACGGCTGTACCGCCAAGCCCCGTCTGCCAGAACGGCAGATAGAAAACGTGGTGCAGACCGAAGGGAATGAGAATTCGCTCAATAAATCCGTACACGAGCGTGCCGACGTAGCCCGAACCCGTAACGAGTCCGCCGAGCGCGTATATTCCCGACTGAATATAGGGCCAAATGAAGAACATAAGCACGCCGACGAGCGTGTACGCGAAGGTCGAGATTATCGGCACGAAGCGCGTTCCGCCGAAAAACGAGATGACCGTGGGCAGCTTTATCTTGTAAAAGCGATTATGAAGCGCGGCAACGCCAAGCCCGACTATGATGCCGCCGAAAACGCCCATTTCAAGCGAGGTTATGCCGACGACGGAGGCGATAGTTCCCTCGTGCATCACGCCCGCCTCAAGCCTGCCCGTGAGCAAAAGCAGGGTGTGGATAGTTTCGTGCATAACGAAAAACGCAATTGCCGCGGACAGCGTTGCCGTGCCCTTTTCCGCCTCCGCCATACCGAGAGCTACGCCCATGGCGAAAATTATCGGCAGATTTGAAAAGATTATCGAACCAACGCCCGAAATTATCGTCAGTATCGAGTTCAGCACCGTTCCCTCGCCGAGAATGGACGAAAGACCGTACGCCTCTATCATCGCGGGGTTGGTAAGCGACGCTCCGATGCCGAGGAAAAGCCCCGCTATCGGCAAGAGCGCGATGGGAAGCATAAACGCGCGCCCCACCCTTTGCAGTACGCCGAAAAGGCGCGAATCGCGCTTCGGCTTGTCAAGTGTTGCCGTGCTGCTCATTTTACTTCCTTTCCGCCGTTAAGCTTAAGCACCGCCGTCCGTCCGCCCTCGGCGTAGCCGAGGCGCGGCGAAAGCTTGGCGCTTCCGTCGATATTTGACATCAGTACGGGAATTACGGTGTCATATCCCTCTTTTTTTATCTCGGCAAGGTCGACGTGGGCGATAACGTCGCCCGCACGCACCTCGTCCCCCGCCTTGACCGTAGGCGTAAAGCTCCGACCGCCAAGATGTACGGTGTCAAGCCCTATGTGGACGAGTATCTCAAGTCCGCCGTCCGAAAAAATACTGTATGCGTGCTTTGCCTCCGAAACGCCCATGACCTTGCCGTCCACGGGGCTGTGTATCACGCCCTTGACGGGCTTTACGGCGAAGCCCGCGCCGAGCATTCCCGACGAAAACGCCTCGTCGTTTACCATTGAAAGCGGTATGACCTCGCCGTCAGCCACGCTGAGCAGCCTTTGTGTTGAAGTTGAAAAAATACTCATTTTTATTTCTCCTAATCAGTAAGTCGAATTTTTTCCTTTAGCTTTAGCAAAAACGGCGGTGAAACGGAAAGCTCGTCCGCTCCGCACTCCAAAAACCGCGCCGTCAGCGCGGTATCGGCGGCAAGCTCGCCGCAAATGCCTATCCACTTGCCGCCCCCGACCGAGTGGATAGCGTCCGCGGCGTTTTTTATCAGCCTGAAAACGCACTCAAGGTCCGCCTCACCCTCCGAAAGATACGCGAGCGCGCTGTTTTGTCTGTCGGCGGCGAGAGTGTATTGGCAAAGGTCGTTCGTGCCGACCGAGAAAAAATCCGCCTCGGCGGCAAGCTCACGCGCCATGATCGCGGCGGCGGGCGTTTCTATCATCACGCCGAGCGGGATACGCTGTGCAATCGGCACGCCCTCCCCCTCAAGCTCGCGCCGCACCGCCTCAAAAATCCCGCGCACGTATAAAAGCTCCTTGACGCTGACCACCATCGGAAGCATAACGGCTATCTTTCCGTGCGCCGAGGCGCGGCACAGTGCGCGAAGCTGTGTGCGAAGCACGTCGGGGTGCGAAAGCAAAAGCCGTATTCCCCTGACTCCGAGGGCGGGGTTTTCCTCTTTTTCGCCCGCAAGCGCCGATACCACCTTGTCCGAGCCCGCGTCAAGCATTCGCACGACTACGGGGCCGTCCCTGTCCTTCATTATCCGCGCGGCGCGGCTGTACGCCTGATATTGCTCCTCCTCGCTCGGAAGCGTATCTCTGCCGAGAAAGAGAAATTCACTCCTGAAAAGCCCTATTCCGTCAGCGCCCGCGCGGTACGCCTCCTCCGCGCCCGATATGCCGCCGATGTTGGCAAAAAGACCTATCTTTTTGCCCGAGCGCGTAACGCACGGTAGTGAAATGAGCGCACGAAGCCTTTGCTCCTCTGCCCTTCGCGCCGACTCCGCCGTTGCAAATTTAAGGAGCATATCGGGCGTGGGAAATAGCGTAAGCGTGCCGTTTTCCGCGTCAAGCAACGCCTCCGCGCCGTCGTACTCGTCGCCGATCTCCCCCACGCGCACGAGCGCGGGAATGGATAGCGCACGCGCGAGAATGGCGGTGTGCGAGTTGACAGAGCCACCAAACGTGACGAATCCCAGCACCTTGTCGCTGTCAAACGCCACCGTGTCGCTCGGTGTCAGCTCGTCGGCTACGATTATCACGCGAGCGTCTGGAAGCTCACCGCCGCCGCCCAAAAGCTCGTCCACCACGCGCGAGCCAACGTCGCGCATATCGGCGGCGCGGGCGGCAAAATACTCGTCCGCCATAGCCTCAAACACCGCCGCCATCTCCTCGGCAACCGCCTCCACCGCCTCTGCGGCGGTCTTTCCGCTATCTATTTTGCGTCTTACCCCCTCGGAAAAATCCGCGTCGGCAAGGAGCATATCGTGTATCTCGAATATCGCCGCCGCATCCTCGCCCGCGGCATCCTCGGTGCGACGGGCAAGCACCGCCGTGCGCTCACGCGCACGAAGGAGCGCGTCGGAAAACGCCTGCTTTTCCGCACGCGCGCCGCGGTACGACGGCGGCTCGCGCCTTTGCTTTTTCAAAAAATGTAAAACGCCCGATGCGCAAAGCGCACCAACGCCAACGCCCGAAAAAACGCGCGTCTCTCTTTTCTCCGCCGTCATCAAAGCGCTTCCTCGCACAGCCGTTTCATAGCGAGAGCCGCCGCCGCCTCGTCCGAGCCGCTTATTATAAAGGTAAGCTCCTCGCCACAGCTCGCGGCAAGACTCATTACGGAAAACAGCCGTTTGGCGTCCGCCTCCTTGCCGTCCGAGCCCTTCCTTATTATTATATCCGCCGAAAATTCCTTTGCCGCGTTTACAATTTTCCCCGCGGGGCGCGCGTGTATTCCCACCTTGTCGGCAACGCGATAAACAAAGCTTTCCATGTTGACCTCCAAACCTTCGTTAGTTATATTATGAAAGCCTAAAGGTGCAAATATTCATTTTTTTGTTTTTCCCTTCCTCTTTTTTTGCCGCTCGGCGTGAATAAAAAATCTCAGCAAGGGAAAACTTTTCACAGAAGTCGAAAACGGCAAATGCCGATTTGACCAAAACCCACAAAGGAGGTTAAGCGTATGATCATCGATAAGATAGCATTGATCCTTTCCATCGTCGGCTCACTCAACTGGGGCGGCATTGGTCTTTTCAAGTTCGACACCGTGGCGTGGATATGCGGCGGTCAGGATTCGCTCTGGGCGCGCATCATCTACACCGTCGTGGGACTTGCGGGACTCTGGTGCATCTCGTTGCTTTTCAGAGAGAGAGAAGACATAGTAAGCTCCTCTAATATGTAAAAAAACAACGGCGAAAGCGTTTGCAGAAGCCCCATAACGAAGTTTTAGAAAAAGCACTTATGATAACGAAAAATCGTTTGTCATAAGTGCTTTTGCATTGTTTCGGAAAAGATTATTCCCGACAGTAATGAATTGACGGCAAGCCGTCATGAATTGAAGCCTTACGGCTTCATGATTTGAAAACTGCGTTTTCATGAATTGAATTGCCCTATTTTTAATGCCGAAGGCAATTCATGCGCCGTAGGTGCAATTCATGGCGTTAGCCAATTCATGCCCGTAAGGGCAATTCATTATGGGCACGCATCGACAACTTTAGAAAAACCTTCGTTATCGCGCGTGCCCATTTGCTTTTATTCCTCCGAGATATAGGGCGTAACGTCCTCCGCCGCCAGCTTTTGCGGCGTTATCCTGCCCTTCGTGCGCTCGTAATACTGAATATTGTTTCGGAGCATAAAGAGGAATTGATTATTCACGCTCCTGCCCTCCTCGCGGCTGATTATAAGCAGCTTGCGCAAAAGCTCGTCGGAGAGCTTAACCTCGACCTTATAGTTGTTTTTCATTATTTTCTCCTATTTTTTTATTCTGCCCTTGATAATAATTGCGGCGATGTCCACAGCCTCGCGCCTGTCGGAGAGGCTCTTGTCCGCAAGAACGGTGTCAATATCCACGCGCCAAACGAGATTTTCAAACAAAAACTCGCTCATATCGCCCCAACCGTAAACAAGCGACGGCTCTATTGAAAGGGAAGCCACTATTTTTTCGGCAATGGCGCGTGCGTCTCCTTCGGCGGGCGCGATGGTTGCCGCCGTTTTTGCGGGCGCATCGGCGCTCGCCGCCGATATAGCCTCAAACGCACGCTTGACGAACGCTCCGCTCGTTATTCCGTCGGGAAGCGCAATCACCGATGCCGTGTCGGTGTCAACGGGCGTTACGTAGCTTTCCTGCGCGGAATTCGCCTTCGGCATTGGAAGATAAAATTCGCCTTCCTTCGCGGCAGAAAGCTTCGTGACGGTGAATATTCCGCCATCCGCCGTCATAGCCGCGCTTGAACCGAGAAGCGCGTTGTACGCCGCCGAGTCGGCTTCGCTATTGAGCGCAACGGCGGGAAGTCCGCTCTTGCCCGTTTCAAACAGCCTGCCGCCGAGTCCGCGGTAAATAAGGGATATCCCCTTTGCATCTATATTCGCGCTCAAGGACGAGTCCTTGACCTTTGCCATATTCATAGCCGCTTCAAGCGTGAAATCGCCGTCAAGCACGAGCTTTGCAAGCTCCGCGTCAAGCGCGTCGGCGCGGTAAAGCACGCCGTACGCCGAGGTGTATTTCGACGATAGCGCATTCGAATACAGCATATAAACGCCGCCGTCAAAGGCAAGCGCGCGGCTTACGTCGCCGCTCGGCAGGTGCGCGTCCGCCTCGATGCCCGCCGCAGAAAGATCTTGCAGATGTCCCTCGTTAAAGAGCGTAACGGCGCTTTGCGTTGTGAGCAAAAGCACACCGCAATCGTCGCTCTTGCCCGACAAAACGGCGTTTCGCACGGTCGTTACTATATCCGCGTCGTCGCGCTCCGTTATCCTTATGCCGTAGTCCCGAGTAAGTATTTCGCCAATACCGCCGTCTGTGATGCGGTCGGTTGCGCTCGCATCGCGCAGAACCAAAAGCTCGTCAGGTTCGGGCGGTGGCGGAAGCGCCTCGGTCGTATTTTCCGTCGTAATCGGCGCGGTGGTAACTGCACTCGTTTCGGGGGCTGTGGTCATCTCCGTCTCGCCGTCCTCGCAGGACGGAAAAACGAGCGCCGCCGCGATGAGAGCCACCGCTAATATCCTTTTAATTTTCATATTTCTCCAAACGGGCGTTTGCCCTTTTTTAGTAAACGAATCTCGGAAGTCGCGCGGACAGCACGGTTATTATCTCGTGGTCGACCGTGCCAAGCTTGCTTGCAAGGTCGGCTATCTGCCCTCCCTCGCCCATAAGCGTTACGACGTCGCCGCGCTTAACGTCAAGCTCGCCCACGCTGATAAAGCACTGGTCCATACACACCTTGCCGACGACCTTGCCCTCGCCGATATACTCGCCGCTTTCCGAGTGGATAACGACGCGGCCCCCGCTGTACGCGCGCAAAAATCCGTCCGCGTAGCCTATGCCGACGGTGGCAATGCGCTCGTCACGCTCGGCGCGGTACGCGCCGCCGTAGCCAAGCTCCTCGCCCGCGATAAGCGTATTCACCTGCGCAACGCGGCACTTTAGCTTTATCGCGCTTTCAAGACTTATATCGACTCCCGAAAAGTCGCCAAGCCCGTAAAGGCTAATGCCCGCGCGGCACATATCCGAATGAAATTCGGGATAAAACATAGTTGCGGCACTTGCGCAAAGGTGGAGTCGTTCAAAACTGACTCCGCGTGCGGACAAGCGCTCTACGGCATCGTAAAACCTTGCCGCCTGCAATCTCGTGCGAGCCTCGCCCTCCCCGCCGCGCTCGTCGGCGCGGGCGAAATGCGTAAACGCGCCCTTGACCAAAAGTCCCTCAAGAGAAACCGCCTCGCATATTTCCGAAACCGCCCGCTCCATCGTTTCGCCGTCGTTTACGGTAAAGCCGAGGCGGTTCATTCCCGTATTTATCTTGATGTGAACGGGCAATTTTGCATTAAAGCCTTGTGCCTCGCGCGAAAGCTCCCGCGCGTAATCAAGCGAAAAAACGCTTTGCGTTATGCGATAGCGCAAAAGCTCCTCCATACTGCTGACGGGAGTGTAGCTTAGCAAAAGTATATCGGCGTCAACGCCCATTTTGTCGCACACGCCCCTGACGACCGCCGCCTCGTCGATACCGACACAGCAGAAGAAGCGGCAACCCTCGGCGAGAGGCGCCTCCGCCATAGCGGCGGCACCGTGACCGTAGCCCTCCGCCTTGATAACGCCCGCAACGTGAGCGCTCGAACCGTTTTTATCTAAAAACGCGCAGATCGCGCGGTAATTTTTGCGGATGGCGGCTGTATTTATTTCTATCCACGCCCTTGATTTGTTAAGAATGGACAAGGCGGAGTAGACCCTATACGGACTTTCCATATCTCCTCCAAAAATAAAACTTCAATATATTATATCATAAAAAATGCATTCTTGCAATATATTGCTTACAGAAAGACTTAAAGGAGGGAAAAATGAGGCGTTTTTTTACCGTACTTTTATCTTCCCTCTGCGTTTTCGCCCTGCTTTTTTGCGCGGGATGCGCCCCCGACGAGCCGCCGCGCGACGCGCTGGCGTATCAGAAGGACGGCGCGAGCGTTACGATTTCGGGGAGCATAGGTGAGCTTAAATTTGCCGCAATCATACATCTTTCGCCCTGCGAAAACGCCGCCGAGCGTGATTTTACCATAGAATACACCGCACCCGCCGCGCTCCTCGGCGTTAGCGTAAGCCGCTGCGCAGATATTTACGAGGCACGGCTTGACACCGTGAGCGTAAACGGTGATGTGGCGCGGCGGCTCGCCCGCCCCGCCGAAGCCTTTGCGCTCGGCGGTGAAATATCAAAAATTTCCGCAGAGGACGGCGAAACTCTCCTGACTCTCGCGTGCGGCGAGGTCGCCATCGTAAACGGCGAGCCACGGCGCATCAAAATAGTCTGTGGCGACGGCGTACCGCTTGCGGTGAATATTGAAAAATACATAAAGGAAGGAACTAAACAATGATCAAAGAAGTTATCGCAACGCTCCTTGCCGCGCTGATGGCGCTGTCCTTCGTCCTCGGAATAAGTCCGAGCAAGGAAGGCACGCCCACCACCTCGGTGCAGCCCGAAAGTGCCGCGCCGAGCGACACGTCAGCGCCGCCCGAGGACGAAAGCAAGCCCGCCGACACCAGCGCAGAAGCCACGTCCCCCGCACCCGCGCTTCCCTTGCCGAAATATCCAAGCGGCGCTGAAAATATCACCCTTTTCATCAACGGCAGACAAGCCCCCGACGGCTTTGCCGCCGAGATAGACGGCGTTGCTTACGCGCCTATCGACGGCTTTTGCACGCTTCTTTCGGCGGGGAACATAAGCGCCGAGGCGGGCGAGCCGTACATCAGCTCCGAGGGCAGATGTATCCCCTGCTCTACGTCAAGCGTATCCGTAACGGTGATTGACGCGGGTATGCTCTGCGCACCCGTGACGGCGCTCGCATCCGCATCGGGACAGAGCGTGGAGCGCACGGCAAAGGGCGAGCTCGTCGTAAGCGGCACGCCCACCTTCCCCTCGGCAGACGAGGTCTACGGCGAGGAGGACCTTTATTGGCTGTCGCGCATCATCTCCGCCGAGGCGCGCGGCGAGTGCTTCGAGGGTCAGCTTGCCGTCGGATGCGTGGTGATAAACCGCACCGAGCATAAGTCCTTCCCCGACACGATATACGAGGTGATATACGACAACAAATTCGGCGTGCAGTTCTCACCCGCGCACAGCGGAAGCGTGAAAAAAGACCCCACCGCGTCCTCGGTACGCGCCGCCAAGCTCTGCCTTGAGGGCTTTTCGCTCTCGGACAGCATTCTGTTCTTTTTCAACAGCTCAATCGCCGCAGGCTCGTGGATAACCTCCAACCGCACCTTCACCGTAACCATCGGCAACCACGATTTTTATTCGTAAAAAACACGTTTTCGTGTATTTCCTAATATTAAGTTTACTTGCTACCAATAAAGAAGCTTGCCAATTAGCCTCCCTGCGTAGGGTGGCTAATATGGCAATCACATTTTAATAGTGCGTATCCGATTTTTTAGTGCTACTACATAATAAATCGGTTTGGTGCTAACATCAAGCGCCGTTTTTCTGCGAAAAAACGGCGAGATTCGCTCGCTCCGCCGCGAAGCAGCTTGGCGGAGCTTCGGAATGACGCTAAAAATTGCACCGTTCCCGCTTCCTTAATATATTGTGATACTCGAAAATTTTACTGTTTTTAATAATGGCGCTTTTTGCATTTATTAGCGTAGCCGCAAACGCTTAGAATGGCGGGAATAGCGCACACACCTGCGTCATCCCGCAGACGCGGCGCGTTGTTCCGCGACGCGGCAAGTGGATCTCGCAAAAATTCCGCAGAATTTTTGCGCCCTATGTTCGCACCAGACTTTTCCCTTATAGACTGCCATCGTGTGCTATGGCTACGATAAAAAGCGGCGGTCAACCTTCGCCTCTGACGCTAACCTTTCCCATTCGCATTGTTTTTGTTGCACTAAAAAAGCCATCTGTACTGCGCAGATGGCTTTTTTATCAAAATTTCCTTTTTTTCAGCGCGAAATAAAGCGCGAGTCCGCCGATGTACGCGCAGACTATCTCCCCTACTCCTACCGACAGGGCAAGCAGCCACCACGCCGTTTCGATGCCGTAGGCGTACGAAAGCACGAAGGGCACTATCACCACGTTGGCAAGAACGTAGGGCAAAAGCGCGAGGAACGGCGTTTTACGAAGCGCGTACGTGCCAAGCATACCGATAAGGGATGCAAGCGAGCCGAAAATAACGTCGGGCGCGGCACAGCCCGTCAGGAGATTCGCAAGAAAGCACCCGACGCTCACCCCCGGTATCGCCGCGGGCGTGAAAAGCCCAAGCGCACAAAGTGCCTCGCTTATCCTGAACTGTATCTCGCCCGAAGCAAGCCCCATGGCGTTTGAGATAAGCGTAAGTCCGACGTAGAGCGCGGCGATAAGCGCCGCGGTGCAGACGAATCGCGTCCGCGTTGCAGTTTTCGTTTTCATTTTTCTACTTCCTTAGTTTTGTTTTAGGTGAGGATGGTTTCGAACTCACCGAGAGATATTCTACCACTTTTTTAAAAAAGTGTCAAGATAATTGCAAAATTCTATTGCAATCGCAAAAAAAAGTGCTATAATAAAGGCAATGTAAACAGAGTAGGTTGGTCTGCGTACAGTGCCGTGGGGACGGGGAGTTGTCCCGCGGACGAAGCCGTGTGGCGCGGTAGACCCTCCGCATCCCGCTGTTACCGAAGCATATTGCCTCCGGTCGCAAGAGAGTCTGTTTGCGAAAGGAGGTTTTTTCTATGGAAAAAAGAAAACGCGGACTAAGAAGCGTCCGCACGCTTACCACCGCCGCGATGCTCACCGCGCTGAGCGTCGTTATCGGCATCTTCTGCAAAAATTTTCTCAATTTCGGCAACGGACTTTTCCGCATCACCTTTGAGAACTTTGCTATCATTCTGTCGGGCATTCTGTACGGTCCTATCGTAGGTGCGCTCGTTGGCGCGGCATCCGACGTGATAAGCTATTTTCTCTCCACCCAATCCTTCGCTATAACGCCCATCGTCACCATCGGCGCGGCGCTTATCGGTGCGGTTTCGGGCGTGGTCTCGCACTATATCGTGAAAAAAGAGGGGGTTTTGCGCATCATCCTCTCTGCACTTTCGGCGCACGTCGTCGGTTCGATGATAGTAAAATCATTCGGACTTTACGTTTACTACGGCTGGGGCGTGCTCGTGCGCATTCCCCTTTATATCGTTATCGCCGCACTTGAGATAACGCTTATGTGCCTTATTTTCAAAAACAAGGCTCTTTCAAAGCTTCTCTGCGGCAAGGGAGAACTCAAATGACCGCTGCGGAAGCAATAAAATACATTCATTCGATAAATTGGACGTTCACAAAGCCCGGACTTGAGCGCATCGGCGAGCTTTGCGAAAAGCTCGGCAACCCGCAAAACGATCTTCGCTTCATCCACGTTGCGGGCACGAACGGCAAGGGCTCGTTTTGCTCGATGCTCGATAGCGTGCTTCGCGCGGCGGGCTACAAAACGGGACTTTTCACCTCGCCCTACATCACCGAGTTTAACGAGCGCATACGCTTTTGCGGCGAGAATATCAGCGGCGGCGAGCTTGCCGAGATAACGGAATACGTAAAGCCCTTTGCCGACGCGATGCAGGACAAGCCGACCGAATTTGAGCTTATCACCGCCATCGGACTTGAGTATTTCAAGCGCAAGGGCTGTGACGTTGTGGTGCTTGAGGCGGGAATGGGCGGCAGGCTCGACTCGACGAATATCATCCCCACCTCGCTTTTGTCCGTGATAACGGGCATTTCACTTGAGCATACGGCGTATCTTGGCGACACCGTTGAAAAGATAGCCGCGGAAAAGGCGGGCATCATCAAAAAGAACGGCACCGTGCTTTTCGGCGGCGAGGACGGCGCGTGCGCGCGCGTTATCGCGGAGCGTGCAAAGGAAATGAACGCGGACTTTGCCGTTATCGACAAAAGCACGCTCAATATCGTGCGCTCCGACCTTAACGGAAGCGTTTTCGGCTATCGCGGTCTTTGCGACGTTGCCATTTCCCTTTCGGGACTTTACCAGCCCCAAAACGCCGCAAACGTTATTGCGGCGGTGGACGTGCTGAACGAAAAGGGCTTCTCCATTTCCGAGGACGAGCTTCGCCGCGGACTCCTTGCGGCACGCTGGCAGGCGAGATTTGAGGTCATTTCCCGCACTCCCCTCGTCATTTTTGACGGCGCGCACAACCCCGAGGGCATTGAAAAGGCAGTCGAAAGCGTGAAGTATTATTTCGGCACGCAAAAGGTGCTGGTGCTTACGGGCGTGATGAAGGACAAAAACTACCGTTATATCGCGGAGCATCTGTCCGAGATAGCGGCGGCGGCGCTGACTATCACCCCCGACAATCCGCGCGCGCTTGACGCGGCGGAATACGCGGCGGTGCTTACGGACGTTGGCGTTGACGCCACGGCTTACGCAAGCGTTGCGGATGCGGTAAGCGCAGGCAAGGCACTTGCGGAGGAGAAAAACATCCCCCTCGTTTGCCTCGGCTCGCTGTATATGTACGGCGAAATAAAGGAAAATATATAAAGGGGCTCTCTCATTTAGCGCAGAACAAAAATACAAAAATAAGTAAAGAAAAAAAGACCGTTTTTTTCGTCCAAAAGGATGAAGAAAGCGGTTTTTTAAGGTAGAAATCCTCACGGATTTCGATTTTTATACGTATTTTTTAGCAGGGATTTTGGCATCACGCGTACCCTCGTACGCCGACGACGGCAAAATCGCGGCTTCTGCATCTAACTGAGACAGCCCCTTTTCCGTTCTTTTTATTTTTCGTAGGAATGTAATTTTCGTCGATATGCCTCGCTCTCGCTCGGCTCGATATATTCTCGCTTCGCTCGAATTCGATATGTTTTCGCTTCGCTCAAACTCGATATGATATAAATCCGCACAAGCGGATTTATATCGATGCGTAGTGTCCTTAAGGACACTACGCTATACACTCGCTACGGGATTTTGCTGCACGGCGGCGCGCTTTTCGGCGCGTTTTAGCTTATATAACTCCTCGGCGGCAAGGCGCGCGCGCGTTACGCTGCCATTCTGCTCGCTGGGGAAGCAATAATACAGCCTTTCCTTGTTGCCGATGCAGATAACGTCGCCCATTTCGTACCAATAAAGGTCGGCGTTAAGCCCGTGGGATGAAAGCGGAGATTGCGAGTAATCAAGCTTGCCGTCGCATCCCGTAAGGCGGAAGCCGTCACTATCGTGAACGAGCCTTCCCTTTCCTATCATATACACGCTTCTGAAATTTGCAAGAACGCCTATGTCCACGTCGGTGTCAAGGCGGTAAGTACCATCCTCAAGCGAGCGGCGCACGCATTCGCGCTGCCAATGATACCACGCGGGGATATGGGCAAAGCGCGTTTCGCCCTCGGTGGCGGTGAGCCTGCCAAGCTTGCTAAACTCGTATTCCTTGCCGCATTTTTTGCATTTCAGGGTAGTTCCCTTGCCCTCCATAGAAAAATCCGTTTCGCATTCGGGACAACGGTAGAGGATTCTGTGCAGTCCGTCGGCGCGGAATTTTTCCGTTACCTCCGTGCCGCTTTCATACTGATTTTTAAAGTTGTCAAAGGCAAACGCCTCCTCAATGCCCGCGTCAAGCTCCGACGAGGGCAAGTTTGCGACCTCCTCGGCGGAGAACAAACACTTCACCTTTGCCGTGACCTTAACGCGCCGCGTTTGCAGATAATTATAAAGCGGATCGTACAAAAACGCGCCGTCGGTCATTACCGTGATCACGGGAACGCCAAGCTTCTTGACGAGAAGCCCAAGCTTTTGCGGAAGCACGGTCGAGCATCCGTCAAAGCTATAGCCGGCTTCGGGATACATAAGCACGCTCGTGTTTTTTTCGTGCAAAGCACAATGTATATCGCTGATAAGCGAAAAATCTCCCACGAATTTCTGCGTCGGGATACAGCCGAGCGCGCGCATCAGCCACCCCTTGCCCACGAAGGCGTCGACGGTCGTGACTATGCAATACGGCATCGGATAAAAGATAGCGGAGGCTATTTTAAGGTCGATAAAGCTTGAATGGTTCATAAGTATGAGATACGGACCCTTGCCCGCCTTTTCCATATCTATCTTTTCGTACTTGAAGCGAGTCTTTTTCAGCTCAAACGCCGAAAGAACGCGCATAGCCGTGCGGAAAAGCATATCGGGGCGGTGGGGCTTTTTGTGCTTATACGGCTTTTGCGCCATCGCCTTTTCGTAAGAGAGCGATTTATGCTTTATTTTCATATTTAACTCCTTGCGTGTTTTTCATACTAATTATACAGCATTCAAACGAAAATTTCAATATAAAAAATCTGCCGCTAAAACGGCAGATTTTTTATATCGGTTTATTTAAGAATCTTAATTCCGCCGATGATGGGAAGCTCCTTCGCGTAGCCCTTAACCGCATTGTAAATGCCCAGAATCATTCCTGCAAGGAAAACGAGAGAAAGGATGCTGAAAACGGTGGGGAAGAAAGTGCCTACTACGGGGATAAGACCGAGAAGCCATCCGAGCAGACCCGTTACTACACCATACGCAAGGTTTGCAAGAAAAAGAACGAGACCCTGATTTGCGTGGAACTTAGCAAACTTGGAGCCCTTAGCGGCAAAAATGGGAATGAGAACGAGAATGCCTATGTAAGAAAGAACAGCCATTACCTTGTTCTTTTCCTTGTCCTCTGCCTCAAACTCGTCCGAGGTGTCGGGAGTGTCAAGAAGCATCTTGAAAGCATCTCCTACGTTTTCGGTATTAAGTATCTCCTTAAGCTTCGATGCGCTCTCGCTCTGCTTCGCCTCCTTCTTGGGAGCGGCAGTCTCCTGCGCTACTTCCTCGATGGGAGCGCCGCAAGCGGTACAAAACTTTACGTTATTCTCAACAGCAGCACCGCATTTTGTGCAAAAAGCCATAATGTATCTCCTTAAATGTAAAATATTAGCATTAATATAAGCAATGCTTTTTTATATTATAAAACACTTTTGTAAAATAGTCAATACCTTTTTGCAATTTTTACAACAGCTCGGCTATATCGTAAATGAGTCTTTCGGTCTTTTCCCAGCCAAGGCAGGGGTCGGTTATGGACTTTCCGTACACCTCGCCGTCGCCTATCTTCTGGCATCCGTCCTCGATGTAGCTCTCTATCATAAGTCCCTTGACGAGATTTTTCACGTCGGGCGAATAATTGCGGCTGTGGAGCACCTCCTTGGCTATTCTTATCTGCTCAAGGTACTTCTTGCCCGAATTTGCGTGGTTGGTGTCAACTATCGCGGAGGGGTTCGCAAGTCCCGACTTTGCATACGCCTCGGCAAGACCGACGAGATCCTCGTAGTGATAGTTGGGGAGCGATTGACCGTGCTTGTTGACGTAGCCGCGCATAATTGCGTGCGCGTAGGGGTTGCCCTCGGTATTGACCTCCCAACCGCGGAAGATGAAGGTGTGCTTGTGCTGTGCGGCGGTGATGGCGTTCATCATTACGGAAATATCGCCGCCCGTGGGGTTTTTCATACCTACGGGAATGTCAAGTCCGCTGGCGGTAAGGCGGTGGTCCTGATTTTCCACCGAGCGCGCACCTATCGCAACGTAGGAAAGCAGGTCGGAAAGATAGCGGTAGTTGGCGGGATAGAGCATCTCGTCGGCACAGCCGAAGCCCGTCTCGGCAAGCGCGCGCATATGGAGCTTGCGGATGGCTACCACGCCCGCGAACATATCGGGCTTTTCGTGCGGGTCGGGCTGATGAAGCATACCCTTGTAGCCGTCGCCCGTGGTACGGGGCTTGTTGGTGTAGATGCGCGGGATAATGAGTATCTTATCCGCAACCTTCTCCTGCACCTCGCGCAGACGCATAACGTAGTCTATAACCGCATCCTCGCGGTCCGCGGAGCAAGGGCCGACGATTAGAAGAAATCGGTCGGACTTACCCGTGAAAACTTTTTTAATCTCAATATCTGTTTTTTCCTTGCTCGCCGCCATGGGCGCGGTCAAGGGGTACATTTCTTTAACCTCCATAGGTATGGGAAGCTTTCTTACAAACTCCATTTTTATCTCTCCTTTTCTTATTTTTATCGAATTTCGTTCTTTTTTCGGATGAAAGGCGCGTAACTTATAACGCCAAGACCGACTATTAAAAATTTCGTGTTTTTCGTAATTATTGAACCGTTCATTCTGTAACCTCGATTTTTATACCGAGAGAGGCAAGGTCGTCAAAAAACGCAGGATAGCTCTTTTTTATCGCCTCTGCACCCTCTATCTCACCGCCGACGAGCGTAAGAAGCACCGCAAGCGACATAACTATGCGGTGGTCGCCGTAGCCGCAAAGCACCTCGGTCGGTGCGTGAAAATCGGCGGGGAATACTACGATGCTGTCCTCGTATACCGTTACGGAAGCACCGAATTTAGCAAGCTCGCGCGCCATAGCCTCGCCGCGATCGCTCTCCTTTATCTTGAGGCGCGACGTACCCGTAAATATGCCGCCGTGCTTTGCCGCCGCAAGAGCCATAAGTATCGGCCCAAGGTCGGGGCAGTTTCCGATGTGCAAAGTGGGTATACCGTTTGCCACCGCGTCAAAATACTTTGCGTATATCCTGTCGCCCTGAAGGCTGTCGGGATTAAGTCCGCCTATCTCAACCTCGCCGCCGAGAACGCGGAGCGCGGCAAAAAACGAAGCGCCCGAATAATCCCCTTCCACGCGCACGTCGGTGGCACGGTAGTGCTGTGAGCCGCGTATGAAAATCGTATGGTCGTCGCTCCATTCCACTTCGATCCCGAAAAGGCGAAGCGCCATAACGGTAAGGTCAAGGTACGAACGGCTGACGACGGGGGGAGTTATGCTTATTTTGCTGTTCCCCTCAAGCAAAGGCAGGGCAAAAAGCAAGCCGCTGATGAACTGACTGCTGACGTCACCGGGTATCTTATACTCGCCGGAGCGCAACGGGCCGCGAAGAACAATGCTCGTTCCGTCAAGCAGATAGGTGTAGCCGAACTCGCGGCTAAGCTCCTCGTAGATGCTCATAGGGCGGCGCATAAGCGAGGGCGCACCCGTCATCATAACGTTTTTTCCGCACACAAGGCAGATGGGGAGCATAAATCTGAGCGTGCTTCCGCTTTCGCGGCACGCAAGCGCCGCCGTCGGCGTGACGGTGCGCATATCTCTGCCCCAAACGGTGACGGTGTCGCCGTCCATTTCCCACTTTACGCCGAGGGATTCAAGACAGTCGAGCGTTGCAAGCACGTCGTCACAATCCGACATACCCGATATAACGCTTTTCCCCTCGCTCATCGCCGCGCAAAGCAGAAGGCGGTGAGCCATGCTTTTCGACGGCGGGGCGGTAATACTTCCCTTTGCCTTATCGGGAAATATCCTTACTCTCATTTATTTTCGCACTTTTCGATAAGAGCGTCGATAGCCTGCAGATATCCGTCAGTTCCCTTGCCGTTGATGAGCATAAAGCAACAGTCGCGGATATAGCTTACTCTGCGGAAATACTCTCTTTCGTGAACCTTGGAGATGTGAACCTCAACTGCGGGGATGAGCACGGAATTGAGCGCGTCGCGCAGAGCGATGCTCGTATGAGTATACGCGCCCGCGTTGATGACTATTCCGTCGACCTTCGCAAAATACGCCTCTTGAATCTTATCAACAAGCGCACCCTCGTGGTTGGACTGGAAATTTTCAACCTCTATTCCCTTTTCGGCGGCGTAGGCGTTTACCTTCGCGCAGAGGTCGTCGTAGGTCTCGCGTCCGTAGATATCGGGCTCACGAATACCGAGCATATTGAGGTTAGGTCCGTTAAGTACAAGAATCTTCATTTTATTTTTCTCCTTTTTTAAAATACTGTTTACTGCGTGCTCTACCACGCCGTCGGTTCTTATTATTTCGTCCGCACAAGCGCGGTATCGGTGTATTCTGGCGTTATAAAGTGCCTTTATCTTGTCGGCACTTGAAGCCAGCGGTCTGTCCTCGGTCGGCAGGAGCTGATCAAGCGGTCTGTCAAGGAAGATAAGTCTGCCGTTTCTGCGCAGAAGGTGCAGGTTTTCATCCCGAAGCACCGCGCCGCCGCCCGTTGCGATAACGGCACTTGTGAGCGGCGAGAGCTTCTCGCGCAGAACGCGCGTTTCGGTGTCGCGAAATCCCGCCTCGCCCTCGCGTGCAAAGATGTCGCTTATGGGCATTCCCGCGTCCTTGATTATCTCGGCGTCAAGGTCGTAAAGCTCGCGTCCAAGCTCGGCGGCAAGGGCAGCGCCTATCGTGCTTTTTCCGCACGCGGGCATTCCCACAAGCACTATATTCTCGCGCTTTGCAAGAAGTTTTGCGTATATTTTCTCAACCGTTCCTTCGGGGTATTTTCTGCCCGTAAATATCTCCGAGGCGGCAACGCCCTGCGCCACGAGCATATAAAGTCCGCCCTCGGCGCGAATTCCGCGCTTTTTCGCTTGAAGAACGAGGTCGGTGCGGATGGGATTATACACCGCGTCAAGCACGCGCCTGACCTTCTTAAGCCTTTTTAAGTCGACGGGTGCGCCGTCGCAATTCGGGAACATTCCCACGGGCGTGGTGTTTATGAGTATATCCGCGTCGGCGTGAAGCTCGTACATTTCCTCGTAGCTGACCGCGCCCTCTCGCGCGGTGCGGCTGACTACCACTATCTCGCGCGCGCCGCCGTCCATTGCTACCGCACGCGCGGTCTTTGACGTTCCGCCCGTGCCGCAGATAAGCACCTTTTTGCCCGAAAATTCAATTCCTATCCTGTCGGCAAGTGCCTTCATACCGACAAAATCGGTATTGTAGCCGTAGAGCTTGCCTCCGCGGTTGACCACGGTGTTTACCGCACCTATCTCTGCCGCACTCGGCGATATCTCGTCAAGATACGGAATGACCGCTTCTTTATACGGAATAGTTACGTTGATAGCGGCGAAGTCCCGTTTTTTCATAAATTCGTCAAGCTCTGCGGGCGCAACGGCGCAAAGCTCGTAGTCGCGCGTGTCGAGATGCGCGTGTATTTCGGGCGAAAAGCTGTGCCCGATGCGCTCGGCTATAAGTCCGTATTTCATTTTGCGCCCTCCGAAAGATAATCCGTGCCGAACCTCTGCGCAAGCATATCGGCTATAACGAGCGCGGTAACGCTGTCGACGACCACACGCGCACGATGCACGATGCAGGGGTCGTGTCTGCCGCGGATAGTGAGCGTCGTTTCCTCCATCGTTTCGGCGTTCACCGTAAGCTGTTCCCTCGCAATAGAGGGCGTGGGCTTCACGGCACAGCGGAATATTATCGGCATTCCGTTGGTAATGCCCCCGTTTACGCCGCCGTTATTGTTCGTAAGGGTCACGGGAGTGCCGTCCTTCATTCGCCAAGCGTCGTTTGCCGCGCTTCCGCGCATATCGGCAAAGCCAAAGCCCGCGCCAAACTCAATGCCCTTGACGGCGGGAACGGAAAATACCGCGTGGGAAATAAGGCTCTCAACGCTGTCAAACCACGGCTCGCCAACGCCCGACGGAATGCCCACGACGGCAGTTTCAAGCACGCCTCCGACGCTGTCGCCGTCGCTCGCGGCGGCGAGAATGGCTTTTTTCATCTCCTCCTGCGCGCCCTTGTCAAGCACGGGGAAGTCCATATCCGCAAGGCTTTTCAAATCGTTTTCAATATCGCAAAGCTCCCTGTCGGCAACGCCGCCGAGGCTCTTTATATGCGTTCCTATATATATTCCCTTCGCATTAAGCGCGGGAATAACTACGCCCGCGGCGGCAACGAGCGCGGCTGTTATCCTGCCCGAAAAATGTCCGCCTCCGCGATAGTCCTCAAAGCCGTGGTACTTGCAATACGCCGCAAGGTCGGCGTGCGAGGGACGCGCCGCGCCGCGCTGATAGTCATTACAGCGCGTGTCGGCGTTGGGAATGGTTATGCACAGCGGCGTTCCCGTGGTGTAGCCGTTCCACACGCCGCTCAAAATACTGTATTCATCCGCCTCGCGCCTTGCCGTCGAGATAGCGCCCGACGGGCGGCGAAGCGTAAGCTGATGCGCGATAAAACCCTCGTCCACCTTAATACCAGGGGCAAGACCGTCTATTACCGCGCCGATAGCCGCGCCGTGGCTCTCGCCGAAAAGAGTGACGCTGATGCTTTGTCCAAACGTGTTTTTCACTTTTCAAGCGCCTCCCTTACCTGCTTTTTAAGCTCCGAAACGGGCATTTTTAAGAACTCAAACGAGCCTATCTCGCTGACGTATACGGCGGTTATCTGCTCGCCGTCAAGCTTTTTGTCGTGTCCCATCGCTTCAAGTATAACGTCCACGTCCGCCTCGATGCGCGTGGGGAGCGAAAGCCGCTCAAGCACGGGAATAAGGCGCGCGCGCACGCTTTGTGAGCACATCGGAAGCATTCCGAGGGCAACGCATTCACCGTGTAAAAGTCCGCCAAGCCCTGCCGCGCTCTCGATTCCGTGACCTACCGTGTGACCGAAATTCAGCACCTTGCGAAGTCCGCCCTCGCATTCGTCCGCCTCGACCACGCTTTTTTTGATCTTCAGAGCGTTTATTATTATCTCGTCAAGCCTTTCCATAACGTCGCCGTCCTCAAAAAGCGCAAAGCCGTCGGCATCCGAGGTAAGACTCATCTTCACCGCCTCGGCAAGCCCTGCCGATATCTGTCGCGGCGGAAGCGTCAAAAGCACGTCGGGGTCGATAAGCACGCCGCGCGGCTGCTTGAACGCGCCGACGATGTTCTTTACCGAGTCAAGATTTATCGCGACCTTGCCGCCTATGGACGAATCCACCTGCGAAAGCAGAGTGGTCGGTACGTTGTAAAAATCTATTCCGCGCATATACGACGCGGCAACGAAGCCCGCAAGGTCGCCCACCACGCCGCCGCCGACGGCGACTACGCAATCGCTCCTTGTAAAGCCCTCGTCAAGCAAAAGTCGGCAAAGCCCCTCGAAAACGCGAAAGCTCTTGCTTCCCTCGCCCGCATCCACCGTGGCTATAACGGCGTTTTTGCACGCCGCCGCCACCGTTTCGGCGTAAACGGCGGGAACGCCGCTGTCCGTGACGATGAGCACTCTGCGCCGAAGCCGGAATATCTCGCCCACGCGCGAGAGCGCGCCGCGCTCGACGGTTATATCGTATCCCCGCTCTCCGAGGTCAAGATGAAGTACCATTTTTACTCCTTAATTATCCTTTATATAAGAACCGACAACGCGCAAGTTATCGCAATACTCGCCGAGCGCCGCTACCATATCCGCGCCCTTTTCGGTGTCGATATTGCCCTCCGCCTCGACGTAGAAATAATACTGCCAGAGCAGCTCCTTCATCGGTCGGCTGCGAAGTGAGAGCATATTGTATCCGTGCTTACCGATAACGTCGATGGCGCGTGCGAGGCTTCCCGCCTCGTTGCGCACGGTAAAGGTCAGAATGAAGCGCAAGTCGCTCCTGTTGCCGCTCGGCACGTTGCGCGCGGACGAAAGCACCGCAAAGCGCGTGGTGTTATTCGCCTCGCCGTTTATGGCGCGCGCGGCTACGTCAAGCCCGTATATCCTTGCCGCCTCCTCGCTTGCGATGGCGGCGGTCGTTCTGTCGCCTAATTGAACTACCCTCTCGGCGGCGCGTGCGGTATTTGAATATTCAACGGTTTCAAAGCCGTGCGCCCTTATATAATCGGCGCATTGTCCGAGTGCTTGCGGGTGGCTGATAACGCGCTTTATCTCGTCAACGCGAACGCCGGGGAGCGTGAGCAGATCGTGCGTTACGCTAAGGTCGTACACGCGGTTGACGTAAAGCGGGCCTGAGAAAAGCAGGTCCGTTACCGCGCCTACCTCGCCCGCGCTGCTGTTTTCAAGCGGAAGCACCGCAAGGTCGCACTCGCCCGTTACTACGGCGTTATACGCCGAGGTGAAATCCCCAAACGGAACGCGCGTGGCTTCGGGAAAAATTCTGCCCGCGGCTATCGAGGCAAACGCCCCCTCCGTGCCGCTGAACGCCACGCGAAGCCCCGTCATCATCTTTTGTTGATAGTGGCGCGAAATTGCCATCGTCGAGCGCAAGAAGCACGCATATCCCGCGCGGACGTCCTCGTCCGCCTCGGCAAGATATTCGGCGTTGCGGCGCACAAGCTCATCCTCGCGCCTTTCGTCAAGCACGGGCAAGCCACGCGCCATTTTATACTCACCGACCATCCGCGCCGCTTCCATTCTGCGGCGGAAAAGTGATGCCATTTCCTTATCTACTTCGTTTATTATCGCTCTTGCTTCATTAAGACGATCTTGCATTTTCAAGCCCTCGCTTTTATGTTAACGGTGTTAACTTGTTATGGATTATACACCCATTTTTTCCGTTTGTCAATAGAAAATTCAATAAAATCCTTGATTTTTTGCAAAATATATGCTAAAATAACAGTGTTAACTTATTTTTATGGGATTGATGATATGGAAGAATATTATTACACAGAGGACCTACCCCGTGCGCTTATCGCCGCGGGACTTCGCGAGCTTGAGGAGCATCACGCCGCCGACTTTTCACTTCGCCGCGTTGCCAACGCCTGCGGCGTTTCCTGCGCCGCGCCGTACCGCCATTTCAAGAGCCGCGAGGGGCTGATACTTGCCATAATCGCGCACATCAACAGCCAATGGATGCTTATGCAACGCGAGATATGCAAGGTGTACGAAAACGACCGCAGACGGTGCGCGCTTGAGCTATGCCTTGCGCTATTGCGCTTTTTGCTTGCCAACCGCGGCTTCCGCGCCGTAATGGTCTCCGACAACCGCGGACTTGACGAGGAACAAAAAAAGGAAAAGTCAAAAATATCCTACGCCCTTGCCAACCACATACGCGAGTATCTTGCGGAGCTTGGCGTTACGGGCGCATCCGCCGAAAGGCGCATCTTCTCCGTGCTGTCGATGATATACGGCGCGTGCCTTATCTCCGACGAGCACAGCGAAAGCTTTGACAAAACCGTAAGGACCACAAAAGAAAACATAGAATTCTTATTAATGTAAAAGAGGTTGAAGCACGCTTCAACCTCTTTTTTACATTAACGTTTTGCGAAGCAAAACATATCACTGCGCCGAAGGCGCAATATCACTCAGCCGTCAGGCTGAATATCACTCGCCCAAAGGGCGAATATCACTGAAAACGGCAAAGCCGTTTTCTTATTCCGTTCTCAGCGCAACCACGGGGTCCTTCTTGGACGCACTGCGCGAGGGGATTATACCCGAAATGAGCGTCAGCACGACGCTGATAAGCACGAGTATCAGCGCAACGCCGATGGGAAGCTGTGCGCGCAGATTTGAAATATCCGTAAGGAAGAAGAGTATCGCGTTGAGCGGTATGCAAAGCAGATACGTTACGCCCACGCCGACGAGTCCCGAAATAAATCCGATTATCACGGTCTCGGCGTTGAACATTCTTGAAACGTTCTTCTTCGACGCACCGATAGCGCGGAGGATTCCTATCTCCTTGGTGCGTTCCTGAACGGATATCAGCGTGATAACGCCTATCATTATCGACGAAACGATGAGGGACACCGAAACGAATCCGATAAGAACGTAGGTGATAGCGTCGATTATCGTGGTAACGGACGACATCATAAGTCCGACGTAATCCGTATAGGATATCTTGTGCGCCTCATCAACGCCGCTGTTGTACTTGGAAATTGCCGCCTCGATAACGTCCTTGTCCGCAAAGGTCGATGCGTAAAGGCTGATGGTGGAAGGGTCGTTAAGCTCTACGCAACCGAGCAGACGAAGATTCATCTTGTAGCTCGTGGGAGCAAAGGTCATAACCTCGTCGTAGTATCTACCGATCTGCTCGTCGGTGTATCCGAGGATAGCCGCGTCAAGCATCGTGGCAAGCTGCTCGTCGGGGACAGCCTCAAACTGCTTCTTGATGGTCTCGGCATAAGCCGCCGCCGTCTGTTCCGCAAGAATGCCGCGAAGCATCTCGTCGTACTCCTCCTCGCTCATCGAAGCGAGATATTCGTTCACCGTTGCCTCGTCCACGCCCATATACTCCGCAAGCATTTTAACGAAGGTGGGCATAAACTGGTCGGGATTTTGCTTTATCATCTCAAGAGTTGCGTTGACCTGCTGGTCAACGAAGCCCTCGGGCGGTACGCTCATAATCTTGACGTACATCTGCGCCTTTGCCTTTGCATCAAGCGCATTTATATAATTAAGGAAGATAGTTTTCTTTTGCTCTGTCGAAAGCTCGCCGCGGCTCTCCTTAAAGGGAAGTCCCGTAAAGATATCCACGGACGGCGTTGCGAGCTGTGCCGCGATAGCCTCGGCAGTTGCGGATTCGGTCACGATATGCTCGGTAAGCTTCGAGGTGTAGGCGATAGAGCCCGTAAGCATTCCCGCAACGGCGTCCTCGTTGGGACGGACGACTCCGACGACCTTAAGGGGCGTTGCGTTGTTATAAAGGAGCTTGAGTCCCTCGTCGCTCTTGCGCATATCCTTCCAAGTGTCACCGACCTTGACGTAGCAATCAGCGGGGAAAACGGTGCGGAAATCCATAGCGAAGATATCCTCGTAGCTCCAACGCTTGGTGTTTACGGTAAGGGGCTTTTTGTTTATCGCGGCGTCAACGATGAGGTCTATTTCCTGTTCGGAGATAAGTCCGAGGGCGTAAAGCGCGATATCGGGTATCTCGTTATTTTTGTCAAGCACGAGCACTACCTCGTTATACGCGGCGGGCCACGCGCCCGCAACTACGTCGTACTGCTTTTTGATGATGGGGTTTATCAACTCATCGTCGTATCCGGGCAGCATTTCCTGCCACAGACCGCCCGCGTTTGCAGAACCCGACATCATCGACATCATACCGCTGCTGCTGCCGCCCATCTGATTCTCGCCGTCTTGCATAAGCGAGCCCATAAGCTGACCCATATACTTCATCAGTATGCTCGTCAGCATTTCCTGCGAGTCGGAATGTATAACGGTTCCGTCAACGTTCTTCGTGTATATCGGAATATCCATGCTGTAGCCGTAGTGTATACCGCTGAGCGCGTCCTTAAGCTCAAGCTCGGAGTCCTCCTTTTCGCGCTCGGACTCAAGGAACGCCTTAAACGCCTTAAGATCGTTTTCCTGCGTCTCTATGCTGTTAAGGAGATTGGTCAGGTCGTACATAACGGGCTTTTGATAAATTCCGTCAAGCGGATGCTCCTCCTTGGACTCTGCCATATCCATCATCGTGACCATAAGCGAGCCGAGGTCAAGGTGCGTGGATTCAAGCACGATGGGGTACGAGGAGAGCGTATCCTCCTGCACGGTGTTGATATAGTTGGTCATTCCGTTGGAGACCGCGTATATCAGCGCGATGCCGATAATACCGATGCTTCCCGCAAACGAGGTAAGCGCCGTTCTGCCCTTTTTGGTAAAAAGATTTTTCAGCGAAAGTCCAAACGAGGTGGCAAAGGAGAGCGAGGGCTTCTTTGTGGGGGCGTTTTTCGCTTCCTCGGCACAGCGAAGCTCCTCTGCCGCGATCTCCGCCTCGGTGACGGGTGCGCTGTCGGCGGTTATAACGCCGTCGAGCATACGAACTATCCTCGTTGAATACTCTGCGGCAAGATCGGGGTTGTGCGTGACCATAACAACAAGGCGATCCTTTGCGATCTCCTTGAGTATCTCCATTACCTGAACGCTCGTTTCGCTGTCAAGCGCGCCCGTAGGCTCGTCGGCAAGAATGATATCGGGGTCGTTTACGATAGCGCGGGCAATAGCAACTCTCTGCATCTGTCCGCCCGACATCTCACCGGGGCGCTTTTTAAGCTGGTCGCCAAGACCTACGCGCTCAAGTGCCTCTTTGGCGCGGCGGCGGCGCTCCGACTTGCCAACGCCCGAAAGGCTGAGCGCAAGCTCTACGTTTTGCAGAACGCTCTGGTGGGGAATGAGGTTGTAGCTCTGGAACACAAATCCTACCGAGTGATTACGGTACGCATCCCAATCCCTTGCCTTAAAATCCTTGGTCGACCTGCCGTTTATAACGAGGTCACCCGACGTGTATCTGTCAAGTCCGCCGATGATGTTGAGCATCGTAGTCTTTCCGCAGCCCGACGGACCGAGAACGGAAACGAACTCGCTTTTTCTGAACGTGAGGTCGATTCCGCGCAGAGCCGAAACGACGCCGTCGCCCGCGGAATAATCTTTAGTTATCTGCTTTAATTGAAGCATAACTTCTCCCTTTCAAATTACATTTACCCAATTATGATTTATAATTATATACTTAATTATAGTATATTTTTTCAACATATAATTAACAAATAATAAATTTTATAGGCGGCTGAATCATCAGCCGCCGTTTTTTTCGATATATTCGTCAAGTATACGCGCCGCCGCCCTCACCGCGCGAACGCACGGACGCTTGGCGTAATAATCCGCCGTTCTCGCTTCGGGCGTGGGTGCGGTGTCGGCGTGCTTGCCCGCGTTTTCAAGTATCTCGCGGCAGACCACCGAGGACATCTCGGCGCGGTACGCCGCGGCAAGCGCTTGCACTCTCTTATAATGCTCGCTCTTTTCGCTTACCTCGTGCGGAAAATCAAAGCCGTAGAGCATTCCAAGCACCATCACAGCACCCGAAAACGCTCCGCATACCTCGCGAAGACGCCCTACTCCGCCGCAGAGCGACGAGGTAATGAGCGCGGAAGTGCGCCTATCGACTCCGTGCAGGTCGCAAAACGCGCAAAACACCGCCTGCGCACAGCCCGCACCCGCAAGAAAATACTCCGCCGCTATCTCCTCGTGTTTAGTCATTTTTCACCTCGTCGAAAAGCGTGTGAAGGCAAGCTTCAAGCAAAACGCCGTCGCGCATCGGCTCGTCCTTGCCGTATTTTTCCGAAAATTCTATGACCTCTGCCACGTATTCAGAGGCAACGCTTGCCGCACGGCAGACCGTATCGGCGTTGACACGCTCGGCAAGCAACAGCTTACCAAGCATAACGGAAGCAAAAAGGTCGCCCGTGCCGGGGTATCCCCTGCCCCGCTGTTTTTCTACGTGCAAGCCGCAAGACGTGTACGTTCCGACGCCGTCGGCGGTAACGATGCCCGTAATAATGCACTCGGCGGGCGTAAAAACCTTAATCTTTCTCATA
The DNA here is from genome assembly GCA_045544735.1 of Eubacteriales bacterium. Taxonomy (GTDB): domain Bacteria; phylum Bacillota; class Clostridia; order Oscillospirales; family CAG-272; genus CAG-390. Next base: position 10,060 of record JAZPZM010000043.1, on the reverse strand, counting down.
AGGCGCGCGGCAAACTCCCCCGCCTCCTCGGCGCTCAACGCCGAAGTGTCGCAAAAGCTCTCACCCGCAAGCAAGCAAGCCTCGGTGAGATTCGGCGTTATGACGTGCGCACGCGCGATAAGGCGGCGCATTTCAAGAACAAGCTCTGGAAAGCACGCCGAGTAAAGCTCGCCGTCGTCACCCATCACGGGGTCAACGAATATTAAAGGCTTTGCATTTTTTGAAAATCTGTCGATAAAAGCCTCGACCGTTCTGACCTGCGCCGCGCTTCCGAGAAAGCCCGTATACACCGCGTCAAGCTCCACGCCGATGGAGTCAAGATGCTCGGCGGTCTTTTCGATATCCGCGTCAAGGTCGCGAAAATGCATTCCCTCAAAGCCGCCCGTGTGCGTAGAGAGAAGCGCGGTCGGAATGGGTATGCACTGCGCGCGCATAGCGGACAGCGTTGGGATTATCACCGTCAGGGCGCACCTGCCGAAGCTCGACAGGTCGTGAAGCGCCGCAACGCGCGGCAAAAGCCGCTTTTTATTTTTTGAAATAATATTATCCGTCATTTTTAGTCCTCGCTCACTCGCTTACCTCCGGCTCTGCCCACTGACCGAGACCGAAATAGCACTCCATCGCGGTACGCACGGATTGCGCCGCGTTAAGTCCCTTCGCGCCTCTTTCGATAACGCAGGACACGACTATTTCAGGCTTGTCAAGGGGGGCAAACGCCACGAAAACGGCGTTATTGCTCTGATTTCGGCTTATCTGCGCCGTTCCCGTCTTTCCGCCTATCGGAATGGGGAACTTTGCAAACTCCTTTGACGCAGAGCCGTCCTCGATAACGCTACTCATCGCCTCGACTATCGTTTTATAGTTTCTTTGGCTGACGGTGAGCTTGTCAAGCACAACGTCCTCGTATGTGTAGACGCTCTCACCCGAAAAGCTCTTTACCGAATGGAGAAGATGCGCAGAATACCTCGTTCCGCCGTTGACTATGGTGGAAATGTAATTCGCTATCTGCACGGGCGTGAACTGATTATACGCCTGACCGATGGCGGTAGCTATCGTGTCACCGCCCGTCCACACGCCGTGTCCCGTGCTTTGCTTGTACTTGCTGTCGGCAAGAATACCGCGCGCCTCGGGAAGCTCTATGCCCGTCGGCTGTCCAAGACCGTACATTCTGCAATATTTATTGATATTATCTATACCAAGAAGTCTGCCGACCTCGTAGAAGAAGCAGTTGCAGGATACCTGAATAGCCTTTGAGACGTTAAGCGAGCCGTGATTGCCCTTGTACTTGTCGGTATATATCCAACACGTAGGCTGGTAGTCGTCGTAAAAAGTATATTTACCCGCGGTCTTTATCAGCGTGCTTGCGCCAAACGGCGTACCGTCCGCCATTCTCGTTTGCTCGCACAGCGCCGCCAGCGCAACGCCGACCTTGAAGGTCGAACCGGGGGCGTACGTACCCTGAAGTGCGCGGTTAAACAGCGGCTTGCGGCTGTCCTTTATAAGCTCGTTATAGTCCGCGCCAAAGGTGGAAAGGTCGTACGTCGGATACGACGCTATCGCAAGTATCTCGCCGCCCGATGCGCTTTGTACCACGAGTGCGCCCGAATCGGCATCCTCGCCGTCAAGCTCCTTATCGTTTTCCGCCGCCTTCAAATTGATATCCTCAATATTCTTTTTAAGCGCGTCCTCGGCGGCAATTTGAAGCTCTATATCTATCGTCAGATACACGTCTTTGCCCGCCACCGCGTCCTTTACTATCTCGACGTTTACTGCGTTGCCCGCCTCATCCTCGGTGATGAGCATCTCACCCTCCATTCCGCGCAGATACGGCTCAAACGTCTTTTCACAGCCGTCAACACCGACGAGCGCGGTAACGGGATAGCCCTGCGAGGTGTAATACTCCGCATCCTCGGCGTATATCTTGCTTATTCTGCCGAGAATGTGCGAGGCGTATCCTGGATAGTGGTAAACGCGGGAATAAGACACGCGCGTGTCAACGCCCCTGATGCTTGCCTCGGACACGGCGGTAATAACGTTAAGATCCACGTCCTTTGCAAAAACGTAATCCTCGACCGCCGAAAAACGGATGACCTCCATTTCATATCGCACGCGAAGAAGCTCACTTATCTCCTCGGCGGTGTAAAGCATATTGCCGCTTTTATCGACCATTCTGTATTTTTCGGCAAGCTTTTTGCCGAGCGTCACAGCGTCAGCGCCCTCCTCAAGCTCGTTGGCGTTGATAATGCGCTTGAGCCGCGCCGCCGCGGTAGAACCCGTAAGCATTTCCGCATCGTAATAAAGGTTCGGATACTCGCCGCGTATAGGCGAGGACGTTTCGGGAATGCAGTCCGCCGCGCCCTGCGCCTCGATCGCGCGAAGCACCGAAAGAATAGCGACGTTTTGCTCCGCCGTCGAGCGCGACATAGCCGAATAATCAAATATCAACGAATATTCGTAATCGTTGGTAACGAGAGGCACGCCGTTGCGGTCAAATATCTCGCCGCGCACCGCTTGAATAGCCACCGTGCGCTGACGGTATGCGGTTTCATCGTCGTCCGCTGCGTTTGCCGCAAATTCAAGCTGTATGCGCCCGATGGAAATTGCGTAAAGTATAGCTACGATAACGAAGGAAACGCTTATTACTATATATCTTGCAGTAAGATTTCTGCGGGAATGCTTTTGCTCCTCGTCCGAAAACGTATTTTCTACCCTCATCAGCGTCTCCTTTCTGAAAAATTAAATTTTGATTTATGCAAAAACGATACCACGCGCCATCATCACAAGCATCACCACGATGAAGGCAAGCACGCCCGGCGCAAGAAAAACGGTGTCGCCAAGATATTTTCTCTCGATCTTTCGCTCCGCCGCCTTCAAATTCACCTTGCGGTACATAAGAACAGCGACGATAACGCCCGCTATCGCAAGACCGAAAACGAGTCCGTTATAAAGCATTGAAAGCGCCATAGAAGGCAGGATTTTTGCCATTGCGCCGAAAAGCTCCTGCATCAGCTCGACGGGTATCTCCTCGGGAGACGCCGCGCTCGCCGCCGCAGAGGAATACGCCTCGATAGCGGCGTTAAAACGCTCCGCATCCGCCACCGTATAGGAAAAACGGCTTATCAGCGTGGGGATAAAGCCGCTGATTAAATTCACCGCCATATGCAAGAATATGCTGTAGCGCACCTTGCCCGTATAGAGATAAACGTAGCCAAGCAGTATTCCCAAAAACGTCGTGTAGAAAAATTGCTCAAGATTGCCGTGGAACACGCCGAACAACACTCCGCTAAACAAAATGGCAAGCTTCCAGCCCCACGGGCGAAGTGCCTCGGTAAGTCCGCGCCTGAAAAGAAGCTCTTCAGCAATGGGAGCGGCTACCACCATAAGCGCAAAGCTAAGCCAAAGGGGTAACGCATTTGTAATAGTATCAAGTGCCGAATGCGAGCCGCGACCTATCGCGTTTTCGATAAGAGAATTCACCGCGTTTCCGATTCGGCTTCCGATAATCATAGCCGCAATTGCAACGCACACCCACAAAGCAAGCGCGCCCGCGCCGAGCTTTTTGTTCTCCCTCTCCTCTATCGGCTTTATCATCGTGCGCAAAATAAGGATTCCTATAGGAATCGCTATCAAGTAATTGCAGACTATCTTGGCGCACACGGGGAAATATACGCTTTTGTATACGTTTGGCAAAAAGGTACTGAATATCACCGACGCGCCGATCTCAAGCGCAAAGTCGATCAAAAACACGGCAAGCAGAGCAAAGCCCGCACGCGAAAGCATCTTTTTATCAAGGCGGTATTTTCCCGAATTGTTTTCTACCGTTTCAAAATTATTATCAAATTCACTCATAAAAGCACCTCTTTAGCTTATTCCAGCTCGCTCTTGCGGCGGAAGGGTCGCGCGCACAGGCGGCAAATGAAATACACGGGCAGGGAAAACAGCACCGTCATTAAAAATTCGGGCGTTATTATCCTTGAAAAAACCGTAACGAAATTAAATCCCGTTTCGGTCGCGGCAAGGTGGAGCAAGGACCACACCGCCCTCGCGAGCGCCGCTATAAGCATATAAACTATCCACGAAAGGAAGTTTCGGTTCAGAAAAAATCGCGTTACAACGCCGAAAACGTAGCCCGCCATCATATAAAACACGGGCATAAGCATAATACCCGTACCGCCGAGTGCCTCGGCAAACACGCCCGCGGCAATACCCGCCACCGCACCCGTGCGCTCGCCGTCGCAAACGGCAAGCCCCATGACCGCGGCAAGTAAAACGTCGGGCGTTGCGGGGAACACGGCAGTTGCGGAAAAGAACGATACCTGACACGCCGCCGTCAGAAACAAAAACGCGCCGAAAAGCAAGCACCGCCCCACCGTTTTTGACGACAACAGCGGCTCTTTAGGCTGGTCATTTATCTCCACCTTGTTCCCCCCTTTACTTTATTTTACCTCTTTTTTAATTTTTTAAAGCGCTACCCTCTCGCCGCGCATATCCGCACTCTTGTGCGCCGCCTCGACTATGCGGATGGTCTCCGCCGCGCCTTCGGGCGTGCTTATCTCGTTTTTCTTGCCCGTTTCGGTAAGCTCAAGCATATATTTAAGCTGATAGTACATTCCGTCGCCGCCCTCATACTCCGCGGGAACGTACGGCTCGCCGCCGTCGTTGGGATATACCGTGGGCTTGCCCTTTTCAAGAATGACGGTAGCCTTCTCAAATCCGAGCCAATAAGCCATTTTGAACCTTGCGCCGTTTTGCGACCAGTCACCGATGCAGGTGACGGGGAAATCGTACCCCATCGCAACGTGCGCGCAATCGTATTTTACGTTCTTGCTCGACGCATTGCACTCAACGAACGCGGGCGTACCGAAAAGGTATCTCGCCATATCTATATCGTGAATGAGCATATCCGAGATAACGCCGCCCGCCTTATCGTAATCGTGATACCAATTCTCCCAAGACCACAGCGGAAGTCCGCTGACGCGCTGGAAAACGGCAGACGTGGGCTTGCCGAAGCGACCGTCGCTGACTATCTGCTTAAGGCACGCATATTCGGGATAAAAATGAAGCACCTGACCTATCATAAGCACCCTGCCCGTGCGGCGCATGGCGTCAAGCATACGCTGACAGTCGTCGTGGTGGAGCGCCATCGGCTTTTCGGACATAACGTCGTAGCCGCGCTCCATCATATCAATGGCAAGGTCGGCGTGAAGATACGAAGGAATGCAGATGTCGATAACGTCTATCTGCTCGCCCTCAAGCATCTGCTCAAGGTCGGTGTAAGTGTTAAAGCTCCCCTCCACGCTCTGCTCACCCGTGTCGATATTTATCTTTATTCTTTTTTCAAAGCTCGACGGCGTGACGTCGCAAACGGCAACGAGTCGCTCCTTGCCCTCTGCCTCAAGCCTCAAATGCGCGTTCTTGTGCGACTGCGCTATACCGCCAAAGCCTATCATCGCTACGTTTTTCATCGTTTTTCTCCTTGCATTTATTCTGCCGAATATACGTTATAATCGGTGATTATCATTACCTTTGAAACGTTTTCAAAGTCCACGGACGGCTCGACCACCGCCGTAAGCGTCCGCGTGTTCTCATCGGGCGAGACGGATACGACTCTGCCCACGGAAAGTCCGAGCGGGTATATGCTTCCCATTCCCGACGTGATTATCACGTCGCCCGCGCGAATATCTGCTTCGGGGTCGATATGTATCATCCTGCAAAGCCCCTCGAAGCGAAGCTCGTACGCGCCCTCGATAAGTCCGAGGTCGCCCGAACGCTCAACGCACGCTCCGACCGCCGACGCGGTCTCGATTATCGAAACTACCCTGCTCCACGTTGCGCCTATCTCGGTAACGTAGCCGAGAAGTCCGTCCTCGGTAACGACGGGCATATTTTTCTCAATGCCGTGGAGCGAGCCGCGCGAGAGCGTATACACCGTGCGATAATTCGCCGTCTCACGCCCTATGACGGTTGCTGACTCGAACTGAAAATCCGTATGGAGATTTTTAAGTCCGAGATATCCGCGCAGATATTCGTTCTCCTCCTCGATAAGCGAGGCATCGTACAGCTTGCCGTGATATTCGGCAAGCTCTGCGCGAAGCGCCGCGTTTTCCGCGCGAAGCTCCTCAAGGCTCTCAAAATACTTGGCGTAGCCGCCAAGCCCGTCGCCTATCTTGGTAAAGCACCACTCAAACGGCGTGGCGATGACCTGAAGTGCGGAGCGCACGTACGAGCCGTGCCCCATAACGCAAAGCACGCCCGGAATTATCGACAAAAGAAGCGCCGCCGTCAGCGATATTATGAAAAATTTACTCTTAAAGAATCTTGCAAAGACTCCCATAGCCATCCTCCGAAAAGGTTATCTTGCCCTGTATCTTACTACGTCGCTGTAATTGCCGTCAATGACTCTGCCAATGCCGAGAGCCACGCTGTCAAGCGGCTTTTTCGCCACGGTAACGCGCACGCCCGTGCGCTCCGTGATAAGGTCGGGCAGACCTCCGAGAAGCGCGCCGCCGCCCGCAAGCATAATGCCGAAATCAAAAATGTCGGCTGAAAGTTCGGGCGGAGTATTTTCAAGCGCCTGACGGATAGTGTTGATTATCTGCTCAACGCGCTCGCTCATAGCCGCGCGGATGTGCGAGGAATTGACCGTCATAACGGCGGGCAAGCCCGTGCGCAGATTTCTGCCCCTTATCTCCATCTCGCCCCTGTCCTTGCTCGGATGCACAGAGCCGATGTTCTTTTTAAGCGCCTCGGCGGTGCTGTCGCCGATGAGTATCTTGTATTCCTGCTTCATAAACTGCACTATCGCCTCGTCAAGCTGGTGACCCGCGGCGCGAAGCGAGTGCGAAATAACGATTCCCCCAAGGCTTATGACCGCGACCTCGGTAGTTCCGCCGCCGATGTCGACTATCATAGAGCCGCGCGCGCCCGCAATGCGCAGTCCCGACCCGATAGCCGCCGCTATCGGCTCGTCAATGAGCGCGACGCTCTTAGCGCCCGCCTCAAACGTCGCATCCTCCACGGCGCGGCGCTCGACCTCGGTAACTCCGTAGGGGATACAGATAATGACCGAGGGGCGCGAGATTATACCGCCCGCGTTTACCTTGTTAAAAAACGAATGGAGCATCTTTGCCGTAACGTCAAAGTCGGCTATAACGCCGTCCTTGAGCGGCTTGTAAGACACGATGTTACCCGGCGTTTTGCCTATCATTCTCTTGGCGTCACCGCCCACGGCTACCACGCGCTTGCGCAGCTGGTCAACGGCAACCACCGACGGCTCGCGCAAAATGATCCCCTTGCCCTTCATATAAACGAGGGTGTTTGCCGTGCCGAGATCTATTCCCAAATGCTTGGACATTTTATTACCTCTTAAATTTGAAATTCATTCGGCAAAATACCGAATCTGTCGCGCAAAAGCGCGTAAAAGGCGTGAACGGGCAAGCCGACTACGTTAAAGTAATCGCCCGTGATTCCCGCGATATAAAGCCCCGCCTTGCCCTGAATGGCGTAGCCGCCCGCCTTATCGTACGGCTCGTCGGTGGAGATATAGTCCTCGATCTCCTCGGCGCTCATATCGTCAAAGGTGACGTAGGTGGTCTCGGCGTGAGTCACCGCCTCGTCGCCGCGCATAATGCAGATTCCCGTATGCACCGCGCTTCCGCAGCCGCAAAGCATAGTAAGCATTCGGCGCGCATCGTCACGGTCGCGCGGCTTGCCGAGTATCGTGCCGAAGCACTCGACCACCGTATCCGCGCCAAGTATCACCGCGCCGTCAAGGTCTGCACCCTCGGCTACAAGGCGCTCACGCGCGGCGCGAGCCTTGCGCTCGGCAAGGATAGTGACCGCATCCGCCGCCTCGATGCCGTCGGGGAGCGTTTCGTCAGCCTCGCTGACGACTACCGTGTGCGGAATGCCCACGGTGGTAAGTATCTCACGGCGGCGCGGAGATGCCGATGCAAGATATAGCCTCATCACTTTACCCCCGTAGAGCCAAAGCCGCCCTCGCCGCGCTCGGTCTCGTCAAGCGTGTCGACCGCCTCAAACTCGGCGCGGACAACGGGCAAAAACATCATCTGTGCTATTCTGTCGCCGTCGTGTACCTCAAACGGCTCGTCCGAGGAGTTGTAAAGCGCAACGCCTATCTCGCCGCGGTAATCCGCGTCGATAACGCCGATACCGTTAGCAAGGCAAATGCCCTTTTTGGTCGCAAGTCCGCTTCTTGCCGCCACTACGGCAACCACGTCGCGGCGCTGGGGAGAAATTGCAATTCCCGTCGGCACGAGCGCACGCTTGCCCGACTCAATAACGATGCTTCCGCCCTCAAGCGCGGCGCGAAGGTCAACTGCGGCGCTGTCGGCGGTGGCGTATTCGGGGGCGCTCGCGCCCCTCGTCAGCTTTATTTTAACGTCTATATTCATATCAGATTTCCTTTCGGTCTACTTCGCCTATTATAACTATTATATTATATCACAATATAATAATAGTTGCAATAGCTTTTCACCCTTCGCTTGTTAACATTTTGTGTCCTTTCTCTTGCGTTTTTCGTCGGCACGTGGTAAAATAGGATCAGTAAACAAAACGGAGAAACCAAATGGAAAACAACAAAAAAGAGCTTGGCGCGGCAGTTGCGCACGCGCTTAAGGAGCTGTACCCCAACGCCGCCTGCTCGCTTGAATGGGGCGGCAAAGAGCCGTGGCGGCTTCTCGTTATGGGACGGCTCTCGGCGCAATGCACCGACGCGCGAGTGAATATAGTGTGCAGGGAGCTTTTTGCGCGCTTCCCCACCCTTGACTCGATGGCGGACGCGCCGATAGAGGAGCTTGAAAAGATCATCCGCCCCTGCGGACTTTACCGCACCAAAGCCGCGTCCGTAAAGGCGGCGTGCGAGCGCCTTCGCGACGAGTTCGGCGGCGTTCTTCCCGCCGATATTGACAAACTTTTAACACTTTCGGGCGTTGGACGGAAGATAGCAAACCTGCTCCTCGGCGACGTTTTCGGCATAAACGCCATAGTTGCCGACACGCATTGCATCCGCATCTGCGGCAGACTCGGCTTCTATCCCGAAACGCTGAAAGACCCCACGAGAGTGGAAAAAATACTCTCCGAGGCGATACCCGAAAACGAGCAGACCGACCTTTGCCACCGCCTCGTTGAATTTGGGCGCGAGATCTGCCGCGCACAAAGCCCGAAATGCGATGCTTGCCCGATATCGCACCTCTGCGCGAGGAAAACGCTTTCGCGTTTTCAATGATATCCACCTGCGGTGGATGAAATCCGACTTCGTCGGATGAAATATTTCGCTTTGCGAAATGTGAAATATTTTGCTTCGCAAAATATTAAGGTAGCTTTTTGCTACCGAAAAAAGCATAAATAAAAGCGGAAGAAACTCGCGTTTCTTCCGCTTTTGTTTTATTCAAGGCTAAAGCTCATAACCTCAATGGCGATTCGCGCGCCGAGCCGAAACGCGTACACGAATATCTCGCGCTCGTTGATGTCCGAAAGCTCGGAATAGCAATCGTCAAACCTCTCAAGTATCTCCTTTTGCTTATCGGTGAGCGTCGCTTGCAGATTTGCGTGATGGTCGGCAACGTATCCGAGCAGCTCCTTCGCTTCCTTTGCAGATTCCCGATACTCGCCGTTGGGGCAAATATTGCCGTACCACAGCTCTTCAAGTATACTTCTCATAAAAACCTCCTATTTATATTAATCAGTAGTGCTTTTAGAATGATTTTATCACAATTTGAGATAAAAGTCAATATCTCAAAGTGAGATGTGCTATTATTTTTTTATAAACACAAAAGAGGTATAGAAAATGCGTATGAAGGATTTGAGAGAAGATAAGGATTTAACACAACAAGAGGTTGCAAATTATTTACACATAAAGCAAAATACATATTCGCAATATGAAAACGAACAACGCCAATTACCCGTATCGTGCTTGATTGCGTTGGCTAAACTTTATAAAACCTCGACGGACTATATTTTAGGCTTGACTGATAATAAAACCCCCTACGCCTAAAGTTTAAGGTGCGGGAATAGCGCAACCTTTAGCGTCATTCCGAAG
>JAZPZM010000042.1:0-1998 GCA_045544735.1 Eubacteriales bacterium | reverse complement strand
GCCTCCGAGTTGCTTTTTATGAAAAGGACGAGGATATATGTGCAGCAATTCAAGAAAGCTATCATAAATATTTCAATTTGAAAGCGGACAAAACTCGTCTGAATCTCGATCCTTCCCAATTTATAGAAGGGCTTGACGTAGCAATGATGTACCGAGAAATGTATTGGGCATCGGAGGGCTATCTTTGGGAAACAGTTCAACGCGGTAATATGGATGTCGATCAAATGGAAAAGGATTTCAAAAAGCTGATGGCATTTTGGAAAAGTGTTTATCTGCGGAAGGAGTGAGTGTGTATGGAAGCGATCAAAACAGTTAAATTAACCAAATACTACGGAAAATCCCGTGGAATCGTAAATCTTGACCTCTCGGTCGGGCAAGGAGAGTTTTTTGGTTTTATCGGGCCAAACGGCGCGGGAAAATCGACCACGATCCGCACGATGGTGGGGCTTATCTCCCCCACGTCGGGCGAGGCACGTATCCTCGGAATGAATGTTCAAACAGACAGAAAAGCGATTTTGAAAAAGATCGGATATCTTCCGTCCGAGGCAACACATTATTCAGGAATGAAGGTAAAAGATATTCTAAAGCTATCTGCCGATCTGAGAGGCGTAGATTGCAGTGCGGAGGCGGCTGTGCTTTGTGAGAGATTGCAGCTTGACGCATCGCGCAGGGTGGACGAGCTTTCCTTTGGTAATAAGAAGAAGGTTTCTATCGTATGTGCGCTTCAACACACCCCGGAGCTTTTGATACTTGACGAGCCTACGGGCGGTCTTGATCCCTTGATGCAGAAGGAGTTTTTTGACATCTTGAAGGAACGAAACGAGAAAGGCGCAACAGTCTTTCTTTCAAGCCACATTCTTTCGGAGATCGGTCGCCACTGCACTCGCGCCGCCATGATTCGCGACGGTAGTATGATTGCTTGTGACAGCGTGAGCGCACTTTCCAAAACAAGTGCCAAGCGCGTTTGCGTTAAGGGCGCAGTCGAGCTTGATAAACTTGACGGTGTGCGCGATGTAAAGCCATCGGATGGCAGTGTAAGCTTTCTGTTCGGTGGTGAGATGTGCGACCTGCTCCGTGTCTTATCTGCTTCAAGGGTTACAGATCTGACGATCACCGAACCAGATCTTGAAGAAATATTCTTGCATTACTATGGAAAAGGAGGGGAAAATGTATGACGATCGTGAAGCATGAATTAAAAACAGGCAAGACCTCGTTTCTCATTTGGACAGGAGCGATCGGCTTTCTGCTTTCTATTTGCATATTTCTCTTTCCCGAAATGAAGGGGCAGATGGGGGACATCGGCGATATGTTCGGTTCGATGGGCGCGTTTACAGATGCCTTTGGTATGGATCGGTTGAATTTTGGAACGCTCGTCGGATTCTATGCTATTGAATGCGGAAACGTATTGGGACTTGGCGGCGCGTTTTATGCGGCGCTTTGCGCGGTTGGCATTCTCTCAAAGGAGGAAAAAGACGGTACGGCAGAGTTTCTTCTCACTCACCCCGTTAGCAGAACAAGAATACTTACCGAAAAACTTACCTCTGTCATAATTCAGATAACGGCTATGAATATTATCATATATGCGGTATCGATCGGGTCTATGGCGGTGATCGGCGAGACGATCCCGTGGAAAGAGGTATCGCTTTTGCACCTCGCCTACTATCTGATGCAGCTTGAGCTTGCAGGTATTTGCTTCGGCGTTTCTGCGTTTATACGAAAAGGAAGCATTGGCCTTGGCCTTGGCGTAGCGGTGATGATGTATTTCTTGAATCTTGTTGCCAATATCACGGACAGTGCCGAATTTTTGAAATACGTGACTCCGTTTGGATACTGCGACGGAGCCGCCGTTGTGAATGATGGAACTCTTGACGGTGTAATGCTTGCGATTGGTATAGCACTATGCCTATTAGGGATTGCCATCGCATACATTCAGTATAACCGTAAGGATATTCATTAAGGTATTGTAACCCATAAGCAGCCCTCGTTCCAATTTGGAGC
>JAZPZM010000041.1:0-4800 GCA_045544735.1 Eubacteriales bacterium | reverse complement strand
AGGCGCGCCGCCAGCGTTCATCCTGAGCCAGGATCAAACTCTCTGAATCATTGTATCTCAAACGGACCTAAGCCCGTCCAAAATCTTATTCAGAGCTTTTGCTCTTAGCACTAGTACTTAACTAGCTTCTTTCGTATGACTTTCGCCATACTGATTTACCTTTGAGTTCGTGTTTCTCAAATTCTTTGACCGTTTCCTCGCACTTCTTTGTGTGCTTGTACTTCTTCGTCTGTTGTTCAATTTTCAATGACCTTCGCAGTCCGCTCGCGGACAGCTTTTATATAATACCACTTTCACCCCACTTTGTCAATACCTTTTTTGAAAAAATTTGAAAAAATTTTCAATTTGTACATTTTGCCTCTTTGGGCTCGTTTTTTCTGCTTTTATATGAATATTTTGCCCTAAAGAAACAACAATATATTCGGAGGTATTCCATGATAACAATATTCATCCGAACGCTTATAATATATTTTCTCCTGATCCTCGCTATGAGAATGATGGGAAAAAGGCAGATAGGTCAGCTTGAGATAACAGATCTCGTCAGCACGCTTCTACTTTCCGAAATTGCCACGCTCCCGATCGAAAATCAGGACATACCCGTAATCTACGCAATCATTCCAATAATAATTATAATGACGGTGGAAATAGTATCAGCGGCACTTCCGACAAAATTTCCAAGGCTAAAAAACTTATTTTCCACGCGGCCCGAAACTCTTGTGAAAATGGGAGCACCCAATCTTAATGCCCTCAAGGCCGCAAGAATGACGGCGGACGAGCTGATGGTGGCGTTAAGAAAAAACGGGATATCGGATATAGACGAAGTTGGTTACGCAATACTCGAGCAGGACGGCAGTGTTTCGGTCCTTCCGCGCGCCGAGCAGCGTCCCGCCACCGCCGCCGACGTAGGCAAGAATCCGCAGGAGAATGGAATGTTCCATATAATGATAGACGGCGGTAAGATAAATCAACATTCTCTTGATGCAACGGGGCAAAGCCGCGCATGGCTTGAGCGCCAGCTTATTTCGAGAAATCTGAAGCTACACGAGGTCGCGATCATGTTATCCGATGAAAACGGAGACGTGAGGATATTCACAAGCGAGGGCGAGAAAAAATGAAAAAAAGAAATCTACCGATAATAGCCTCCGCCGTTCTTATCGCAATTCTCGCGTTCGGAACGGCAATAAATTTCATATATATTAATAATGTAGGAAACACACTCACCGAGCTTACTCTTTCCGTAACGTCGCGCGAGTCCGCCGCGGAACTTCGAGATTATTGGGAATCAAAAGCCAAAAGCGTGAGCATCACCGTATCCAATTCTGCGATAGAACGCTTGACGGACGCAATTGACACGCTCGTTTGCTACGCAGAATCGACGCGCGACGACGAGCCCGCGCGCTCCATCGAGCTGGTGTTGAACGCAATCGACGGAATGCGGCGGCTTGAACGCTTTTCGATAAGTAATATAATGTAAAAAAAGACACCCCGCGCCCATAGGCGCGGGGTAATCTATAGAAACGATGCGAATTAGTTTACTTTTGCCTTGAAAGCTGCGCCAGCCTTGAAAACGGGGGTCTTGCTTGCAGCAATCTCTACGGTTGCGCCCGTACGGGGGTTTACGCCGCTTCTTGCAGCGTTCTCGCGAACTGCAAAAGTACCGAAGCCGATGAGCTGAACCTTGTCACCTGCAGCAACAGCATCGGAAATAGTGTCAACGGTAGCGTCGATAACGGCAGCGGCATCCTTCTTGGATACGCCTGCAGCAGCGGCAACAGCGGCGATAAGTTCGGTCTTGTTCATAATAATACCCTTCCTATATAATAAAATAATTAATAACGTCGCGACACAAGACAAGGCTTGACGCCGCAACTTGCTAATATAGCATAACACAAAAAAAGGATAAAAGCAAGAGGTTTTGTGACAATTTTCGTTATTTATTAAAAAAATATTTATTTTTCTTGTTTTTGAGACACTAAATAATAAAATAAATGTAAAAATAAAAGAAAATATACTTGACATTTTTCGTTTTACGAGGTATAATAATATGCCGCTTGAGATCGGCTTTTATAAGCGTGCCCGAATTTCGGGTGCCGCCGAGAATCAGCGAGTCTATATGAAAGAGAGGTGCTTTTCGTGTTTGCAGTAATCGAAACCGGCGGAAAGCAGTACAAGGTCTGCGAGGGCGACATCATTTTCATTGAGAAGCTTTGCGCAGAGGAAGGCAGCGAGGTCGTATTTGACCAGGTAAAGGCAGTTTCCGCTGATAGCGGATTCGTAGCCGGAACTCCTACTGTTGCCGGTGCAAAAGTCACGGCAAATGTTATTGCCAACGGCAAGTCTGCCAAGATCTACGTTTTCAAGTACAAGGCTAAGAAGAACGAGAAGAAGAAGATCGGTCACAGACAGCCCTACACCAAGGTTCAGATCACCAAGATCGAAGCCTAATCGTTCATTTGCAAAATGACAAAGGTCGTATTTTACAGAAGCGGCGGGAATTTTTACGGCTTCGAGGAAACGGGACACACGGGCTACGGCGAGGCGGGAGACGACGTTCTCTGCGCTGCTCTTTCGGCTATGACGATGCTTATCGTCAACGCCGTCGAGATAGCTTACGCCTCCGACATCCATTACGATGTCAACGAGGGCGCAACTCGCATCGTAGTAAGCGCCAAGGCGGCTCTCCCCGAATTTGAGGAGGACGAGCGCAAGCGCTATGCGGTATCGGGAATATTTATGGCTTATTATTATCAGCTTAATGATCTGCTTGACGAATATTCGGATTTCCTTGAGGTTGACGTAATTGACCGTGACTACAAATAATACGGCGCATCGGATCTGCCCGTTTGGCAGAAATAATTAAGGAGGAATACGATAATGCTTAGAATTTCCTTGCAGTTCTTTGCTCATAAGAAGGGTGTCGGCTCCACCAAGAACGGCAGAGACAGTGAGTCCAAGAGACTTGGTGTCAAGAAGTCGGACGGTGCGGCTGTAACCGCAGGCAATATCATCATCAGACAGAGAGGTACTGCTGTTCATCCCGGCAACAACGTTGGAATGGGCACTGACCACACCCTCTTCGCTCTGATCGACGGCCACGTTAAGTTCGAGC
This sequence comes from Eubacteriales bacterium, assembly GCA_045544735.1. GTDB lineage: Bacteria > Bacillota > Clostridia > Oscillospirales > CAG-272 > CAG-390. Next base: position 1,691 of record JAZPZM010000041.1, on the reverse strand, counting down.
AGAAGACTAAGGACAAGAAGCAGGTCAGCGTTTACGCCGACTAAGCTACGTCTTGCGTACCGGTGGCAGTTCTCTGCACACCGCCATAAAAGAGGTTGGATCTCCAACCTCTTTTTGCATTTTACCCCTTTGTCCTTTGTTTTTTAGCAATTTGTCTATTGATTATTCAAAAAATTAGTGGTATAATGTAATATATATTTTTATATTTTCTTGAAAGGAAAATGAAATGTCAAGACGCACGTTAACGGCGCTCTGCTTTGTTTGCGCCATTTTTATGATCTTCGCTACGCTTGCATCGGTTTCGGCATTTGCTACTACTGACGGCGGCACGGATACTTCCGAAAACACGACGGCAAGCCCCGACGAGCCTGCCACGCCTCCCGACGAGCCTGCCACGCCTCCCGACAGTGATACAACGACCGCACCGGAGGATACTACCGAGCCTACCCCAAAGAAAGCAGTTTCGTTTGAGGTGACTATCCCCGCTGATTTTCCCACGTCTTACGGTGAGGGAGACAGCTTTTCTACTGAGGGTATCGTAGGTCTCATCACATACGATGACGGAACAACTGCCACTACCACGGATTTCGAAGCCGACGTACCCGGCCCGCTTGATCCCGCAGATACGCTCATCAGCTTTTTCATTGAGGCAGACGGCACCAAGCTTAACGCAACCACGACGCTGTCCATCACCGTCTCAGAGATAGCCTCCATTGAGGTTTCGGGTGAATCGGTGACCGCCGAATACCACGAGGGTGACGTATTCGGAGCAGAGCAGGTCGACGCTCTCGTCATTACGGTTACATACGCCGACGGTTCAAGCAAGCAGGTTTCTCCCGACGAGTGTGAGATACTTGGCAAAGACGCACCTCTCTCTATTGACGCGCCCTACATCACCGTCATTTATTACCAAAAGGATTGCGTAGTTCCGCTCAACATCCTCGAAACGCCCGAAATAACGGGAATTCAGATAGTTTTGACCGACTCCTTCAACAAACACTTTACAGAGGGAGACACCTTTGATCCCACAGGACTTATGATAATGGCGATATATTCAGGCGGAAAGAACCCAGAGGTCATCGCAAGTAACATAAACGGTTTTTCAAGCGTTACCTTCTCCCCCGCCCTTGACGCTCCGCTCAGATTTACCGACACGGCGGTAACCGTCACCTACTCCGACGGCGTAAACACCTTTACCGCACAGCAGACTATCGTAGTTTCATCAGAGAGCGTTTCCGAGATAAAGGTCTCCAAAAAACCCAACAAGATGGTATATAACGAGGGAGAGACCTTTGATTACGCTGGAATGGCGCTTACCGTCGTTTACAAGGATGGCTCCGAGGTGGTCGTAAGCGAGAATTTTTCCGTATCTCACACGAACATTCCCTTTGTTCTCAAATCAAACAGCACGGAGACTGTGGATATCGAGATCACTTATCTTGACAAGTCCTGCACTCTTCCCGTAAGCGTAATTCCTGCGGAGGTCGAGTCCGTTACAGTTCTTTCCAAGCCCGCCAAGCTCGTTTATAACGAGGGGGAGACCTTCGATCCTCTTGGTCTTGTCTTGGTTCTTAATTATACGAACCCCCATCTCGCACCCGTTTCCCTCCCTCAGGATTATTACACCTGCGTTCCTTCCACCCCCCTCAAAGCCACTGACACAACCATTCACGTTTACTTCCGTGGCGAGG
>JAZPZM010000040.1:0-3474 GCA_045544735.1 Eubacteriales bacterium | reverse complement strand
CGCCCAAAAGAGCGCCCCTATAAAACGCAGAACTTTTACGCCGTCGTAGAACGGCAAAGAAAACTTGAAAAGGAGGTATCAGCTATTGTCAAAGGTACAGACAGTAAAACCAAAGCCGCATACGGCAAGCGCACCGAGCGTAAACCGTAAGCTCTCCCGCGCCGAACAAAATCAAATTGCCGCCGCGATCAAACGCGCAAAGGGCGACGGCAAGACTAAAACGGCGCAACAGACAATCCCGTATCAGCAGATGTACCGCGACGGCGTTTGTCATATCGGCGGCAAGAAATACAGTAAATGCGTTCAGTTTGAGGATATAAACTATCAGCTTGCACAGCCCGACGAAAAGAGCGCGATTTTCGACCATTGGTGCGATTTTCTCAACTACTTTGACGCTTCCGTTTCGGTACAGTTATCTTTCATCAATCAAGGAACAAAGAGCGACGAAGCCGAAAAAGCGATTGAGATCACCCCCAAAGGCGACGACTTTGACAGCATACGCGCAGAATACGCGGAAATGCTCAAAGGTCAGCTTGCAAAGGGCAATAACGGCATAGTCAAAGCAAAATATATTACCTTTTCCGTCGAAGCGGAAAACATCAAGGCGGCAAGGGCGCGACTTGCCCGTATCGAAACCGATATTTTAAGCAATTTCAAGGTGCTTGGCGTTGCGGCAAAGCCTATGACGGGCTATGACCGTTTGGAAACACTACACGGCACGTTCCACCCCGACGGCGAGCCGTTCCGCTTCTCTTGGAATTGGCTTGTCCCGTCGGGACTATCCACAAAGGATTTTATCGCGCCGTCCTCGTTCCGTTTCGGTGATGGGCGCACGTTCAAAATGGGGCGTAAGCTCGGCGCGGTGTCTTTCTTGCAAATCCTCGCCCCCGAACTGAACGACCGTATGCTTGCGGATATTCTCGATCTTGAATCGGGTATTATCGTCAATCTGCATATCAAGAGTATCGACCAGGGCGAAGCAATCAAGACCATTAAGCGCAAGATCACAGACCTTGACAAGATGAAGATTGAGGAACAGAAAAAAGCGGTACGCAACGGGTACGATATGGATATTATTCCGTCCGACCTTGCCACCTTCGGCAACGAAGCAAAAAATCTGTTGCAGGAGTTACAGAGCCGCAACGAGAGAATGTTTTTACTTACGTTCCTTGTCGTCAATCTTGCCGACACAAAACAAAAGCTCGATAATGAAATTTTCTCGGTATCGGGTATCGCGCAGAAATACAACTGTGCCTTAACCCGCCTTGACTTTCAGCAAGAAGCGGGCTTTATGTCAAGTCTGCCCCTCGGAGATAATCAGATCGAAATACAGCGCGGGCTGACGACCTCAAGCACAGCAATTTTTATCCCCTTTATCACACAAGAGCTATTCCAAACGGGCGAAGCTCTCTACTACGGGCTTAATGCGCTATCAAACAATATGATAATGTGCGACCGCAAGAAGCTCAAAAACCCGAACGGGCTAATCCTCGGCACCCCCGGAAGTGGTAAATCGTTCTCGGCAAAGCGCGAAATGACAAACGCCTTTCTTATCACCGACGACGATATTATCATTTGCGACCCAGAAGCCGAGTATTTCCCCCTTGTTGAGCGTTTACACGGTCAAGTTATCCGTCTGTCGCCGTCGGGTATCGGCAACGACGGAAAGCCGCAGTACATAAACCCTATGGATATAAACCTTGAATACGATGAAAACCCGCTTGCCCTCAAATCCGACTTTATCCTTTCTCTGTGTGAGCTGATCGTCGGCGGTAAGACGGGGCTTGAACCCGTGGAAAAGACGGTCATTGACCGCGCTGTGCGAAACGTGTACCGCCCCTTTATGGCAAACCCCGACCCCGCACAAATGCCTATCTTGGGCGATCTCTACAACGAGCTTTTGAAGCAACCCGAACCCGAAGCGGCGCGTATCGCGTCGGCGTTGGAGCTTTACGTTTCGGGAAGTCTGAACGTCTTTAACCACCGTACCAACGTAGAGCTTACAAACCGCCTTGTCTGCTTTGACATTAAACAGCTTGGAAAGCAGTTAAAGAAGATCGGTATGCTCATTGTGCAAGATCAAGTGTGGAACAGAGTTACCGTCAACCGCGACGCAAAGAAGTCAACGAGATACTATATCGACGAAATGCACCTACTTTTGAAAGAGGAACAGACCGCCGCATATACGGTGGAAATTTGGAAGCGTTTTAGAAAGTGGGGCGGTATTCCGTCGGGGCTGACGCAGAACGTCAAGGACTTGCTTGCTTCAAAGGAAGTGGAAAACATCTTTGAAAACAGCGACTTTATCCTTATGCTCAATCAAGCGGCGGGAGATCGCGCTATCCTTGCAAAACAGCTAAATATTTCTCCGCGACAAATGAAATATGTTACGCAAGCCGACGCGGGCGAGGGCTTGATCTTCTACGGAAACGTCATACTTCCGTTTGTTGACCGCTTCCCGAAGGACACCGAGCTTTACCGCGTTATGACGACCAAGCCCGAAGAAGTGGGAGAAAACACGGTATGAGCGAAAACATCATTATCAACCGCGATTGCCTTTTAGCTCTCCGCGACCTACCCGACGAAAGCGTGAATTGCTGTGTAACGTCGCCGCCGTATTACGCCTTGCGGGATTACGGTATGGACGCGCAGATCGGACGCGAGGACAACCCCGAAGAATACATACGTCTGCTTGTTCTTGTGTTTCGAGAGGTACGCCGCGTACTGACCGCCGACGGCACTTTATGGCTGAATATCGCAGATACCTATTGCGGAACGGGCAACAAGGGCGGCTATCTTGACCCGAAAAATCCCAAAGGCAGAAACGGACAGAGTGTGTCCCTTGCGCGTCGTGCGAGCGAGTGCAAGCAAAAGGATATGATCGGTATTCCGTGGCTGCTTGCATTCGCTCTCCGCGCTGACGGGTGGTATTTGCGAAGCGACATTATATGGTGCAAGGCAAACCCTATGCCCGAAAGTTGCAAAGACCGTCCGAGCCGTTGCTATGAACACGTCTTTTTGCTCACCAAGTCAAAAAAGTATTACTATGACGCGCTTGCCATAGCCGAGCCGATTGCCGAGGGTACGGCGGCAAGGTACAAAGGCGGGCGAAGTGCAAGCAGTAAATACGCCGAGGAAATCCCCGGACAAGGCAAGGTGCAAAAGCTCAATGCGGCGCGGGCGGCGGGTACGATCACCGACGCGGATATTTCCCCCGTCAGAAACGCCCGCGACGTGTGGCACATCAACACCGTACCCTACAAGGGCGGGCATTTTGCCGCCTACCCGCCGAAGCTCGCGGAAAGGTGTATTTTGGCGGGCTGTCCTCACGGCGGTATTGTCCTTGACCCCTTTTTCGGAAGCGGCACAACGGGGCTTGCGGCAGTTAAGAATGACCGCCGCTATATCGGTATCGAGTTAAACAGCGAGTATTGCGAGCTTGCAAAAGAACGGATTGGAGGTGTGAAGCTATGA
>JAZPZM010000039.1:0-11794 GCA_045544735.1 Eubacteriales bacterium | reverse complement strand
GCCTTTGCTGATAAAATATTCGATGATAATATCAAACTTATTGCTATGAGATAGTGCAAATCCTGCCTTGCGAAGCATATCTTCGGTTTCCGCCAAGGAAAGCTCCAAAGAGATTGCAAATGCGAGCGCAGTGGGTTTGCTGGGCTTATAGTGAACGTCGCTACGGATTTTGGAGAACAGCTTACGGTCAATGTTCGCCTTTTTGTAGCACTCGGCATCGGTCATACCTTTTTCGTCAATCTTACGCAAAAGCATTTGCGAGAAGCTCTCGTCAATCTGTTTCAACTTCGCATCAAGATCGTCCTCTGCAAGCATAGCCTTGCAATCGCACATTTCAAGGAAATCATCATCCGATTTCTTTCGTCTTTTACGTGGAGCCATAGACGCCATTGGAGCATTCATACGCATACGCTCGCGGCTATAATCGGTATGCTCGTCCACATAGTTATCGTCAATGTATTCGGCAATGTCCGAGAACAGCTTCTCGCTGATCTTGTATGACGCCTTGTCGAATATGACGATATAGACGGTCATTTCGTTTTCAATAAGAAAGTCGCTGATAACGTCGATAGCAACCTTCAAGGCTTGATCTTTGGGGTATCCGTACACACCCGAAGATATAAGAGGAAACGCCACGGTTTCGCAATTATTCTCCTTGGCAAGAGCCAACGACTCGCGATAGCAGGATTCAAGCAATGCTTTTTCTCCGTGCTTTCCGTCCTCGTAGATCGGACCGACGGTATGTATTACGTACTTTGCTGGCAGATTATATCCGCCTGTGATCTTCGCCTTGCCCGTCTTGCAACCGCCAAGCATTCTGCACTCTGCAAGTAATCCGGCACCTGCGGCGCGGTGTATCGCACCGTCAACACCTCCACCGCCCAAGAGCGACTCGTTAGCGGCATTGACAATGGCATCCACTTTCATTTTTGTTATATCGTTTCTAACTATTTCAAGCGGCATAGGTGACTCCTTTCATTTGGGTTATCTTGACTTTTTCATCGCTTTTGTAGCCTCAAAGCTCACGTTTACAAGAAACTGCACTACATCGTCGGGAGCATCAGGAAGAAGAACCGAGATCCAATGGAGTTTGTTCATATGATATGCGGGATAGACGCCGTCATCCGCACCGAACGAGCCAAACATCTCCGTCGGCAATTTGAGATTAACAACGTCAATAACCTCGTCGCTGTCAAATCCGAACTTGCGCCGGGACACGCGCATCACGATAGCATACCACTTGCGATTATCTGCGTGCCTGAGCACTGCCGTCTCAAAATCCTCGTTAAACGGATAGTCCGGCGAGGTGCCATATGTATTGAGGCAGTATTCAAGGAAAGATTGTTTTGTCATTACAGCAGACCCACGGCGATACATTACGAGTTTACTATTTGGACGACAATGTCAATTATATCTTGACCGTATAATGTATATTGCGCTTCGTCCAAACACCTTAAATCCTTAAGGTCTTCCAAAGTTTGAGGAGCGGCATGAGCTATTCGATCGCAAGATGCATTACGGAAAACATCATACGCTTTTATATGGTTCATTTTGTATGTTCGCGTTCTATATGCGACCAACGCCTCTTTAATTGAATCTGCGACCTCTTCAGAAACATTGTTTTCCTGATCAGCATCTGTAAATACTACATTAACATATTTGCTCAACAGCTCAGCATCTCTGTTCAAATCTTCTCCCGTAGCAGTATACAAAACACTTGACAAAGTTGCCATATCTGCTTCGGGTATTCCGTTTTTGAATTCAAACGCTATCTGTCTGAATATATATGTATTGTAATTATTGTTAACCTTTGTAAAGTTTGAGTAGTTATTATGCTTTTCCTTAAACGTCTTAAGAAATTCGTATCCTGGACGGTAAAATCTAACATAGCAATACTCAAACAGCTCAAACAGCGTTGTCTTGTAGTCTATATCGATTGCAAAAATATGATGGTCGATATCGTGTTGGGAAACAATCTCCATTTTTTGCTCTGGCAAAACAGCGGCACTGACTGCATTAACATAAGTGTTATGGTAATACATTTTGCACAGAACGCCAATGATTGATGTGATGAAAAACATTCCGTTGTTTACCAACCCCACTTTGTACGGATCCACTCCATCGTCATTTTTCTTTACATAAGTTGCCCACAATTTATAGTACGCTTTAATTTTCAAGAAATCAGCAAACAAATCGCTGCTATACTTTTTGCTAAACAAGAGGCTATATCTTTCTTTATTACCGCAAATAGTTGCTTTACCACCACGAGCTGTACCGGGTTTTTGATAAACAAATGACAGCAAGAACTGACCAAGTTCTTCGTTTGTAGTATTTTGCCAAGCTGCTGGATAAAGCTTCTTGTTAACCTTTTCACCACGTTTTACTTGACAATATATTCCCGCATCAGCTAATTGTTTCTTCAAAAGGCGCTGTTCAGGTCGGTTGGCAATTAAGTCCTTGTCTTTGATCGGCTTTTGTGTGTTGCTGGCTTCTGCAACGTTTGCAATGAACTCAAGTCGATCACTTTCGTCGGAATACTTATTCTTGATGATTTTGCATTGAACGAAAAAGTCTTTGTCAAAATCTGTTTCACCAATCAACTTAGTTGTTTGACCACCGTTAATGATGGAAAAGTTGGATAACAAAATGGAATTATCTTGAATAATATAATCATCACATATTAGAATAATTCCGTTATTATAATACCAAAAATTATCCGGGAAACTTTGAATTGATTCTACTATATTGGAATCTACCTTTGCATTTTTTACGTAGTATCTAAGATTCTGCGCAAATAAACCTCTGTAATAGTAAAGTTCATAGATTCGCTTTAATGATTTAGCAGAAATGTTTACGATCATCGATTTTTCATTGCCAAAAGTGATGTAATTACTCGATGAGTCGATATCAATAATAGCTGTGTCTACAAATTCACGAGGTTCTTCTATTTCCAATATTTCATATTCAACATCATATCCAAATACGATATGGTATGATACATTGCTGTGATCCGGTTTCAAAACAGAAAGTGCCTTTAAGATAGAATTCTTGGCAGAAATGTTTTTAGGATCAAAATTCGTAATAATACTAATCTTTATTGGTCTATTTGTTGTATCCTTATATTCCTCGTTGTTAAGCAATGCTTTTAACTCTGGACGTATCGATGAGATATGCGCTTTATCAAACAATATCCCCTCAATATCTTTAAATGTTTTCAATATTGCAGGAAAGTCAAAGTCTGCATTATCTGTAAACTTGATTGCCAAAACGTCAATATCGTTTTGATCGGCATCTTGGTCAATATAAATTCCCGCTATTCTATCAGAGGCGTCCCATTTATATACATTTCCTTGAACTACGTCCGAGATACAACTATTATCTGCATTGAAATAATGATAATAAGCATACAGATAAAGAACTGTTTCTTCATCGGAACAGTTTTTCATATTGTCAAATGAGGCTCGATCAAATTCAACCCTCAAATTCTCAATATATTTTGCAAGATTACTCATAATAAGTCCCCGTCTTTTATGTTAGTATTTTTAAAGTGTTCCGAAAAACTTGAAAAAGGAATTTTTACACTTTCCCACGTCCCGGTTGCATTATTTGTTGGTATATAAGGTACTATTTGATATGGATCAAGCGTAGCCAATTTGTTACTTGTGCCGATTAGCCAAAAATAGAATTTGTAACACTTAGAATTCTGCGCGGTGTGCCACTCGTTCGCGGTTATATGACAGTATGCTCCTTCAATATTTGCTTCAGATGCTTTAGATTCAATCAAAAGTGGAGAATTATCCTCTCGGGAAATTCTCGACAATACATCATATCCAGCAAGGTTAGACTCAATAGATATCCATTGCGGTTTCATTCCTGTGCGAGCGATTTCACTTAAAATAGTAAGTCGCTCACCCTTTCGACCGATTTGACTTTTTCTTTCATCAGAGTTTTTTCTTATTATCAAAGAAAGTTTGTCCCACCACTCAACAATCGAACGATCAGGATTCTGGTCCAGCAACCCTGCTTCAAAAAAGCACGCTTTTTCATCTTCTGTCATTATTAAAATTGCTTCACTACGACCAATAGGGATTTTATAAGACCACGCTGGATAGAACGATGTTATATAATCGTACAACATATCACGAAGTGTATCTTTATTAAATGTTTCATTGTTGGAAAACAACCTATAACCGCGATTTGTTAACTGAAAGATCTTGTTATTTCGATCAATCCATTTGCATTTGTGCGCAGTTTCAATTATCCACGCGGTATCTATCTGAGAACTATTCACAGACCATAGCAACTCTTCATTAGATATCTCGTATTTAATTGATTTTCGCATTAGCATTTGGATAGCCGTTAATACATTTACAGATATCCTAATCATCGCCTTATTTTTCTCCGAAGAAATATGCGATTATCGCCTTCGCATCATCAATGTTCAATTCGTTCATATCGCTATCTTCGTCATCATAATCGAATCCATTGGGATCAACTTTGAGAGAAGAGTCATTGAGTGCATTTGCCATTGATTTCACCTTAAATGCAAGCCTTTCTCGTACAACTTGATCAATGCTATTTTCACATTCAACAAATTCAACGGTGGGGTGTGCATCTTGGGGGAGTCCCAATCTGTGAATTCTATCTTCTGATTGTAGATAATGCGCAGCATTAAACGATCTATCCAAATAAATTGCATTTTGGCAAACCTTATGCAAGCTGATTCCCTCAGAGCATGCTGCGGGATTCGCGACTAAAACCATACAGTTTTTATCGGTATGAAAACGCTTGATTTTGCCTTCTCGGGTATCAAGCTCAGATTCATCCCCAGCATCTACTCCACCATGTATAAATTCAGCTCCGAGATCCTTTAATCTGAGCGCTATGAGTTCTACATTTCGAACGAAGCAAGACCATATGAGAACCTTTTTTCCCTCGGTAGCTAATTCTCGAGCACGTTTACAAACATAGTCAATCTTAGGTCCATCTGATGCTAATAGCATTTGACCAACACGCTGGTCAAATGCGTATTCCATATCGTTAGCTAACAATGCAGGGTTAGACACAAATTCCATAACTTTAATTATGCTTTTTCCAATCCGCTTCAATTCGTACTTAGATAAATCAGTTAGAGTGGGATTGAATTGACGGCGCACCTCGGATTTTAATGTATCATATATTTCGCGTTGTAACAAACCCATCTTTACGATTTTAACGTTGTGAGTTACCTCAGGGATACCAAGCTGTCCTTTGTTTGTTCTGACGTAAATGGGTTGAAGCAAATCAATAACATTATTTTCGCCAACGTCTTTGGTGGGATACAAGAATTTAAACTGCGAAACTAAATCCTGAGGTCCTTGGGGCATAGGAGTACCGCTCATAAGCAATTTGCGCTTAGGCAAATGTGCAATTGAAAGCACCGATTCTGCACGTTTTACCTGCTTTCCACCTTTGATTCTATGGCTTTCATCAAGGAACATATAGACATTGCCGTCCGAAAGAAGACCTGCAATGGTCGAGGTAACTCTTGGCAATTGGTCGTACGATATAATCATAAATCGTGGAGATTTACGGAGCATTTCCTGAATTGATGCTTCACCGCCGCGCAAACGTACCATTTCATAAGATTTCTCAGGGAAACAAGCACTTAACTGTTCATCCCATGCACCAAAGGCGTTTTTGGGAGCAACTACAAGAAGACGATCGGTTTCCTCACAGTTTACGAAAAAATATGCAAGAGCCTCTGTAGTTTTACCGGCACCCGGAACGGAAAAGGTTGCAGCTCCCGCCAAGGAAGATATTTTTTCAAGATTATTCGCTTGATTGTCCGTAAGGTTTCTTGCAAATCCTTTGGATTTCAATATTGACAGTATCTCTTCTTTGGTGCGTTTGGGAATAGTGATGGCACTATTGTAGGAAGAAGCATTAGCGTTTTTTAACATAACACGTGTTCTGTCAGTGAACTCCAGTTTTATTTGAGTCTTATGTGCAGAAACATATTGTGCGATATAGGTTTTCAGCGACAAGAAATAGCGCCAAGAAAACATCATATTTCTCGCGGAAAAATCTATAACACTAACCGGAAGATAGTCACATATGAAATTTCTAAAGCTATTCCAAAGAGCATCATCAGATGAATCATTACTGATAATAACCTGTTCTGAAACTGCCAAATAATCAATACGAATTATCATAATTATTTCTGTTCCAACCAGTTTTTAAGAAGATCGCATGCAAATTCAATATTTTCTATCTGTTTCGCAATGCCTTCTTTACTCATTGCATCATCCAAATTAGAAACGGCGTTGTTCAAATTTGTTACAGCTTTTGCAACCTGATCGAAAACGAAACTCCTTTTCTTTTTTTCTTTTTCCAAATCCTCATCAGATTTGAGAATCTTATCTACAATTTTTACAACTTTTTCAGGGTTGTCCGCAGTATGTATTCCGGCAGCAATTTGCGCATTTTTGTTATCGGTGTCCGGTTCATCCCCTGCAAGTAATGCCAAATCATCATCCACTTCAGAATCAACTGCTATGTCAAATTCATTTTTAATTTCATCGGCAATTCTATCAAGAGAGTTTACCACCTTTGGAATTTTGCTATACAGACGCTCACCATGCGCGGGAATTTGAAGAATGGCTTGCGCAATCTCTTGGAAAAGCTCTTTATCTCCGGGCTTTTTCAAGGACTTTCTTCCAGTCACGATACCCTTAAAAGCGAAGAATTGTTTATCAACCCTCGACCACTCATTGGGATGTCCAATCGCGTCCAAATATTGAATGGCATAGTCAAAACACTCAATAAGCATGGAAATTTCCTCAGGACTCTTTCCTTGCTTTCTTGCGATTTCTTTAATGTCCGCAGTTTCAGCTTTTTCCTTACAGTCAGCTGCTATGGCGTGCCATGAATATTCATCTCGCATTGAGGGACGAATCTGCAATGCAACCTCAAGATCATAAACAGCCTGTGGATCATGGTTAGGAAGAACGGCAACCTTAACGGTTTGGAAATGCTTGTATTTTGTTTTGTCTGAATAGTAAAGCTCTCTCCAAGCACAAAGACGTCTATTTCCATTAACAACAATACCGTCATCCGTACAGATGATAGGTTCGGTTTGTTGAGTCATATCCTTTTTGAAGCTCTTCATCAAGCCTTCTTTTTCAACCAAGGTTTTTAAGAGTTGATGCTGCTTTTCTTGAGTTTCGATGCAATAAGGATCTGCAGTAAACAAATCCTTAGGTTCTTCAGGGTGTTTTGCTAAATATTCTTTTTGCAAGCTTTTAGTACGAATATTTTCAATACGATATACCAAAAGTTCAATTCTTACTTCCGCAACAGGAAGAGGTCTGTAATGACCTTGATATTCCTCAGAGTGTGTTTCTTTTGAACTGTTGCAAGCTTCTTGAAGCTCATTGATTCTTTTTATCTGCGGATAACCGTATGTGTATTCCATAGTTATTTCTCCATTCCATCAAAACCAATTACAACAATTGGAATCGTTATTACTTGACTAAATAATGGCAATTCTCTAACAAGGCGCTCATAATTTGCCATATTTGAACCGAGTTCTTTGGCTGTCAAAGCTGTGGGAATAAGTATAATACCTGCTGTAATATTGCCTTTTACATAGAGCGTTTGTAATTTGAGCAAATCAGCATACACTCTGCCTGCATTTCCTGTTTGAAAACATAAACCTACTCCTTGCATATAGGAGGAAATAGTTATCTTTGAATCACTATCAAGTCTATATTCTCCTGACCAACCGATTTTTTTCATTTTGTTCCATATATCGGTTTTGAGAGCAGAAACAGAATTCTTAGCTAAGGCGGGATGCTCATTGTTTAAAATGTTGCTGATTCCTTCTATGACATCAGGTGCAATTATCTTGACACCATTTTTGTGATTATACACTATTGATTTCATTTATTCCCACCGTCCTTCCATTCGTCTGGAATTTTGGATAACTTACTGGTTCTGGAATCGTATATAGGCTTATCATGCGGACGATACCTTACAGTTCCTGCTAAGGTTTCTTGCAACCTTCTTTGACCGATTTTTATATAGCTATCCATAATTTCGCAGCCCCAGAAATTACGATTATGAAGCAAAGCCGCTACGCCAGCCGACGCGGTGCCAGAGAAAGGGTCAAAAACAAGATCACCTTCATTTGTCATAGACAAAACCAATCTCTCAATCAAGCCCACTGGAAATTGGCAGGGATGTTCTTCCTTTTCAATATGGTTGCCTTTAACATTAGGAATATCCCATACATCCTCTGGGTTTTTTCCAAGAGGATTGCACGAAAGTTTGCCCTTGTTTTCTCCACGGTAACTTCTCTTGCTGGGATATTTCGATGGGATCCTCACTGGATCAAGATTGAAAGTGTAGTTATCTGTTTTTGTATACCACATAACCACCTCATATCTACCACTAAAGCGAGTTTGATTATGCAATCCATGTCCAAAATGCCAAATAATTCGATTTCTCAACTGCATATTCAGCTTTTTGAAAATGGGTGCCAGTTCAATATCTAATGGTGTAATACTTCCATTTTCAACATAGTTGCCCACCTGCCAACAGATGCTTCCGGTATCCTTAAGTCTGATATATATTCTATCAATGATCTTTTTCTGCCATCTTACATATTCGTCAAGGGGCATCTGTTTTTCGTATTCTTTGCCAATATTGTAGGGTGGTGATGTTACAACCAAGTCAAATATTGGTTCTTTAGGTAATGAATCCAAGAATTTTAACACATCCATAAAATATAATTGAGTTTGATTGACATCTGCAAAATTCTCGGCTTTTTTGTTATCTATAATTTCTATTCTTAGTTCTTCATTTGGTACTACTATCTGTTCTGGCATAACGTGCCCTCCGAAAGTTATCTGACATTACCGTATAGGTAATCCTCTTATGGTTTTATATATTTCTTGTCATTTCCGCGTCCAACAACTTTAATTAAACCCTCATCTCGCATTCGTTTGGTAAGTGTGAAGGTGCGAGTTTTCTTTAAGCAGAGCAAATCTTGGATTTCCTGATCGGTAATATGACCGTTTTCTTTGATATGATCAAGTATTTTCTTCATTTGCGCTGTAACGCCTGACACCTCACCATTGTTGTTATCGTTTGTACGGTTCATATTTGGCAGAATAATTTTAAAGGTGTTGGAAGTAACCTCAATTCTTGGCTGCTCAGAGCAGTTTGAATACAGATTATAAATTTTACGAATACCCGTACCATAGGATTCAATCAAGTGCAGTCGATGGAAAATACCAGCAAGATTTTTGTTTCTCGGCTGAGAAATACCGCTACGAATATCATCGGGAGAAAGACCGGGCAGAAGCCCACCAATAGATATAAATTCAATCTCCTTGTCGTTTACATTGATAATAATACTACCACTAAAACTATAATCACGGTGTACAAGCGCATTCAGCAATGCCTCACGCAAAGCTTCTTCGGGATAGTCAATCTTCTCGATTCTTTCAAGCCCTTTAAATGTTGCAGTTGTTTTATTACAAAGAGCAAGATATGCGAAAGTGTTATCGAGCTGCTCAAAAATAGATCCGCCAAATTCCTTGCTATCGCGAAACTTTGTATTAGCCTCATCAGCAAAAACGGCGACTTTCGTAGTATGAGTACATTGATCAGAAATGACAAGTGCCAAGTTGCTATACATTTCGTCCGATTGAACGGTTACTCCTAAAGTGCGATACTTATTGGGAGCAAATTCCACATTATATCGTTCAAATGCTTTTTGAGCATTATTAAATGTAAGATTTTGCTCCATAGATCTCATACTCTCGAAATTATCGCCATCAGATTCCTTGATCATTGCTCTGATTTGCTCAGGAGAAGCAGGCACAGAGGAGGTTCCTTGGCGAACAAAAACGCCACTTGGCTTCAACCCCTTAGCCTTTAAGTAATATGGCTTGAAAGAACCCTCACTAACCTTAATTCGAATCGTGTGGTTCTCTTGAAGTGTATATTTTACAAACATTGTAACGTCCGGCTGAATAGCGTCGCGTATTCCGTTAGTAATACGGGTATATACGTCATCTACATTATCAAGTTCCGTTACATTTCCTTCGTTGTCAATTCCAATATAAATAGTACCGCCATCGGTGTTTGCAAATGCGATGACTTCCTTATAAAGCTCATCTGTAACTTGCGTCTTAAATTCAATATTTTCGGTTTCGAATTTCATACCGATTCCTCCGCATAATATGATTGATATTATTATATACCGAAAATTCGCTTTTGTCAAGCGAATCGAGCGAATTTTCAGCGAATTTTCGCATAGATAGCGAATTTCGAGTGAATGATGTGAATTTGATCAGTTGAATTCACACATAAAAGAAAAAGAATTCTATCGGAACTTTATTCGGAACTATATTCGGAACAATACCAACGACTTTTTTCGGTATTGTTCCGATAGAAATCAATGGTCCATTTTGACCCATTGATTTTGGGGTGGGTCTCTGAGACCCACCCCACATTGCACTGCCGATCAAGTGTGCAAAATGAGCGCATGAAATCAAGTTATCTTTTTGATAACTTGAAAATTCGCTTTTCATAGTGAGCAAAGCGAATTTTCGGTGAATGGAGTGAATTTTCAGCGAATTTTGATAACTTTTTGCGATTAAAGATTAAAATAACAGTCCAAAACAGAGCGAATAAAGTGAATAATCGCTTTCGGAACAATGCCGAAAGGTTTCGGAATAATGTCGGTATTTCTTTGATATTGTTCCGAACAATGTCGATATTTTTTTGATATTGTTCCGATACATTGTCCCGAAAGGCAGAAATGGTGCGGGTCTCTGCGCCCCGCACCAGGCGCAAAGGGCGAATTTCGCCACTTGAACGTGTGAAAATAGGCTGGACACCGCGTGTCCAGCCTACATGCTTATTTCGTTGTATCCTCGCGCACAACCGCAAGCATAAGTCTTGCGCCAAGTTTGAAAGCATACGTAAAGATCTCGCGCTCGTTGATGTCGGTTAGTTCGCTATAGCAATCGTCGAACTTTTCGAGGATTTCCTTTTGTTGGTCATTTAATGTAGATAGCAGATTATCGTGATGGTCCGCTATGTATCCCATCAACTGCTTCGTTTCCTTATCGTGGCTTCTGCAATCGGTGTTTGGGCAGATATTGCCGTAGAACAACTCTTCAAGTATGGTCCTCATCTGTACACGACCTCCTTCAACACGATTTCCTCGGTGCTTGCCTTGATATTATTCATCATCTGCACCCAGCGCATAGGGTCGGAGGCTTTGAGTTCCTCGGTCACATCCATTTGCTTTGCCATCTGCGCGATATGTAAGTCGAGCTGTTCGTGCGCTTGCACGTCAACGCGGTGGAGATGTTTATTCAAGCGGTTTTCGGTCAGCAGGGTGGTGTACGTGCCTCTGCGGTGCTGCTTGAGGTATTCAAGGTGCAGTTTGCCGTACTTGCCGATCTCGTAGCTTGTCTGTTCGCCAAGGTCAAGCAGGGGGTAATATTGCTCGCCTCTGCGCTCGTATTCAATTCCGTTCTGTATCATTCTATCCTTCATCATTTTTAGCCTCCTCTGTGAATCTTTCTGTAGATCTCGTGTATATCGTCAAGATGTGTCTGCGATTTGCGCATAATGCTGTTGTACTCTGCGGAGCAGAGAAACGAAAGCATGTCCTTCTTTTTCACCCAAATGCGAGAGTCGAGCATGATGCAGTGGAGTTTGTCTTCCACGCACCAGCGACGAACTACCTTTCGGGGATATCCGGTGATGGCTTCGATGCCCGGCGGTTGCA
>JAZPZM010000038.1:0-8116 GCA_045544735.1 Eubacteriales bacterium | reverse complement strand
GAAACCACCGTTCCCGAAACTACAGTTCCCGAAACTACAGTTCCCGAAACCACCGTTCCCGAGACTACCGTTCCCGAAACTACAGTTCCCGAAACTACAGTTCCCGAGACCACCGTTCCCGAAACTACCGTTCCTGAAACGACCGTTCCCGAAACTACCGTTCCTGAAACGACTGTTCCCGAAACTACCGTTCCTGAAACGACCGTTCCTGAAACCACGGTTCCTGAAACCACCGTTCCCGAAACTACCGTTCCCGAAGTTACCGAGCCCGTTGAGCCGGAGGTCGATCATTTTGAATTTGCCCAAAACGCTGACACAAGCAACGTAAAGCTCAATGAAAGCGCAGGAACTATAACCTTCTCGTCGGGAAGCGTAAGCTCCGATGACGTTTACACTCTCTTTGCGAACGATGACGTTACCGTCAAGGATGCAAAGGGCAACGTTGTAAGCGACGGAAAGATTGGAACGGGTTACACCGTTACCTCCACGGTAAACGGCGTTTCCGAAACCGTCGAGGTAGTTGTAATCGGTGACGTAAACGGCGACGGCAACGTAGCAAGTGCCGATGTTCTGTCGCTCACCACCTCCCTCATTTCCGGCAAAAAGCTCAGCGGAGCATACGCGGCTGCCGCAGACTCCAACGGTGACGGCGCAGTTACTTCTACTGACATACTCCACCTCTCCTCCAAGGTAAGAGGCTGGTAAATCCATACGCAAGATATTTACACAATAAAACGAAAGCAGGACGGATTTCCGTCCTGCTTTTTCACTCAAAGTGTAAGCTCGTATGCAAAATAATGCGACCCGTACATATCGCACTCGCCGCGGCGGACGAAGCCTATGCGCTCATAGGTCTTCTGCGCCGCTATATTTATGCTTGCCGCAAGGATATGCACCGCCTTACAGCCGTCCTTTTTGAAAACGTCCACAAGCTCGCGCACCATAACGGCGGCGTAGCCGTGTCCGCGGTGGTCGGGCGAAATAGCCACGCGCGCAAACTCGCGCGTGTTATCCGTGAGCGTGAAGCACCCCAGCGCATCGACCTCCGCTACGCTGTTTTCCACGGAAATAGCACCGATGACCTCCCCGCCCTTTTCAAGAACGTAGAGGTTGCCAAGCTCAAGGTCGGCCTGCGCCTCCTCTATGCATGGATAATTTTCATCCCACACACATCCCTCGCCACCCTTTACGGAGTCATACAGAGCGGCTACGGCGCTCACGTCGGCATCCTGCGCCGCGCGGAAGCTAACGGTCGGCATTTCAAGCTCGATGCCGACGGGGCAATGGTCGCTTCCCATTACGTCGGTAAATATCATACTGTCGGAAAGTCCCTTTCTGAGTCTGTCCGATATCACGAAATAGTCAATGCGCCACCCGATATTCTTCGCGCGCGCGCTGTACATATAGCTCCACCACGAATAAGTAACGCGGCTTGGGTACAGATAGCGGAAGGTGTCCGTAAAGCCGACGGAGAGGAG
This sequence comes from Eubacteriales bacterium, assembly GCA_045544735.1. Lineage (GTDB taxonomy): Bacteria > Bacillota > Clostridia > Oscillospirales > CAG-272 > CAG-390. Next base: position 6,638 of record JAZPZM010000038.1, on the reverse strand, counting down.
CTCGCCGAATTTAGTGCGCTCCTCGTCGGTAAATCCCGCGCTGAAATGGTTGGTCTTTGGGTTTTTAAGGTCGATATCGTTGTGCGCTACGTTAAGGTCGCCGCAATATATAACGGGCTTTTTGGCGTCAAGCCGAAGCATATATTCGCGAAGGGCATCCTCCCACGTCATACGATAGGAAAGGCGCGTCAGCTCGCGCTGGGAGTTTGGCGTGTAAACGCAAAGCAGATAAAAGTCCTCGTATTCAAGCGTTATCGCTCTGCCCTCGGTATCGTGTTCAGGTATACCTAAGCCGTAGCTTACGTTCATCGGCTCGTGCTTCGTAAATATCGCCGTTCCCGAATATCCCTTTTTCTCGGCGCTGTTCCAATACTGATAATATCCGTCGGGGGCAAACTCCGCCTGCCCCTCTTGCATTTTAGTTTCCTGTATACAGAAAAAATCGGCGTTCTGCGCGGCGAAAAAATCCGCAAAGCCCTTGCCGAGGCAAGACCTGAAGCCGTTGACGTTCCAAGATATGAATTTCATCATTTTACCTCATATTTTTACTTCTACATTATTATATCACAGTTTTTTCGCTTGTGCAAGTTAAGACAAGGGGTTTACAAAATAATATTTTTGTGGTAAAATAGAGAAAATTGCAAGCATGGGTAATTACAATGAAGAAAATAACAAATAAATCGTTTGACGAGGAGCGTGCCCTCTACGCAAGCTCCGACGTAAAGCTTGAAAATTGCCGCTTTGACGGCGCGGCAGACGGCGAAAGCGCGCTGAAGGAAAGCCGCGGCGTTAGCGCCGACGAGTGCTTTTTCAATTTGAGATATCCCTTTTGGCACGTTGAAGGCTTTGAGATATCGCGCTCACACCTCACCGAGCTTTGCCGTGCGCCTCTTTGGTACTCACGCGACGGTGTGATATCGGACAGCCGCCTTGTTGCGCCGAAGGCACTTCGCGAATGCGGAAATATTAAAATAGATAATTGCGAAATAAATTCCGCGGAATTCGGTTGGTTTTGCAACGACATAAAAATGAGCGATTGTCAGACAGAAGGGGCGTATTTTATGCTCCGCTCCTCGCGCCTTGATTTTTCAAACGTCCGTCTTAACGGAAAATACTCGTTCCAATACATAAGCGATTGCGTATTTGAAAACTGCGATTTCGACACGAAGGACGCGTTCTGGCACGCCAAAAACGTGATCGTGCGCAACTCAAGGGTGTCGGGCGAATACCTCGGCTGGTATTGCGAGAACGTTACGTTTGAAAACTGCGTTCTTTCGGGAACACAGCCGCTTTGCTACTGCCGCGGCTTGAGCCTTATCAACTGCGAGATGCGCGGTGCTGACCTTGCGTTTGAGAAATCGGACGTTGACGCTACTATCACCACGCCCGTGATAAGCATCAAAAATCCCGCGTCGGGCAGAATAAAAGTGCCGTCCGCTACTATCATTCGTGATGATGAAAATTCAAAATGTGTGATCGAATAAAAACAGAGCCAAATGCGATGCATTTGGCTCTGTTTTTATTCTGCGTGATACTGAAGCATATAAAGCTTATGATATCTTCCGCGCAGGGCAAGAAGCTCGTTGTGAGTTCCCTGCTCCTTTATCTCGCCGTGCGACAAAAGAATGATATTGTCGGCGTGCTGAATGGTGGAAAGGCGATGCGCCACGACGAGCATCGTGCCTATCTTCATCATTCGCGCAAGTGAATCCTGAATAAGAAGCTCCGTTTCGGTGTCGATATTGGCGGTAGCCTCGTCAAGTATCATAACGGACGGCTTGTGTATTATCGTTCTCGCAAAGGACAAAAGCTGACGCTGACCCGCGGAGAAGTTATTGCCCCTCTCGCGCACCTTTTCGTCAAGTCCGCCCTCAAGCCTTGAGATAAAACCGTCAGCGTTGACGTAACGGCACGCCTTCATTATCTCCTCGTCGCCGATATTATCGTTATGAAGCACTATATTGCTTCTGATAGTACCGGAAAACAGAAAAACATCCTGAAGCATCTGACCAAAATGACGGCGCAGAGACGAAATCTTTATCTTTTTGATATTGATTCCGTCAATAAGTATCTCGCCCTTTTGTATCTCGTAATTGCGGCAGATAAGGGAAAGTATGGTAGTTTTGCCCGAGCCCGTCGAGCCGACGAATGCCACGGTCTGCCCCGCCTTTACATTAAAGGACACGTCGCGCAGTACCCACTCGCCCTCGTTATACGCAAACCAGACGTTCTTGAATTCGATATCTCCGCGCACGCTGTCAAGCTCTATGGCATCGGGTTCATCCTGCATCGTGGGGGTCATATCGAGAATTGAGAATATCTTTTCCGCCGATGCAAACGCAGACTGCAAGGAATTAAACTGTTCGGCAAGGTTTTGTATCGGGTTGAAGAATTTCGAAATATACATATAGAAGGTAACGAGCGTGCCCGCCGTTATCGTCTGTCCGAGGAAGGTGGTGTTATCTATATACCCCTTACCGCTGAGGTAGAAAAGGCAAAGCACCGAGGACATATAAAGAACGTACACCATCGGGCGGAAGATTCCGAAAACGAATATCTCCTTCATCTTCGACTTACCGAGTGCCTTTGTTTTGACTCGGAAATCAGCCATTTTCTTTTCCTCGCGGTTGAAGATCTGCGTTATCTTCATTCCCGAAAGGTTTTCGGAAAGGTAGGTGTTTATGTCCGTAGTCGCGTCCTTGACCTCGCGGTACGCCTTGCGCGAGAACTTTCTGAACACCACGGTAAACAGTATTACGAAAGGCACGAAGCAAAGCACCATAAGCGTAAGCTCGATGTTTATGACGAGCATCGCGGTGAAAATACCGATAATGACGAAGCAGTTCTTTATAAGGTTTACGAGAATATTCGTAAACATCATAGAGATGGAGTTCGTATCGTTGGTCACGCGCGTAACGAGCTTACCTACGGGAATGCGGTGAAGCTGATCGTGCGAGAGGCTCTCAATGTGCGTAAAGACACGCTCGCGCAGCGCGGAAAGTATACGCTGACCGATCTTTTGGAGAATAATGGATTGAAAATACGTGCAAGCCACGGATACGAGCAGTATGCCTACGTATATGACAACGAATGTCCAAAGTCTGCTAAGCTCGAAATCGTCCGCCACCATCTGCGTTATCTTACCTGTAATAACGGGGGAAATGATATCGTACGCTATCGTCAGCACCATTATAAAGAGAACGGCAACGAAAGCCTTGATATGAGGCTTTGCAAAGCTCGATAGGCGGCGGACTATCTCGCCGTCGCTCATATGTCTGTCAAAGCCGATTGCGGTCTTTTTATTCTTCATAAGAGCGTAGGCGAGGACAAAGGCGATAGCGGCAACTCCTATGATCGCGCCGACGGCGATAATGGGAAAATACTCATACATTTGCCTCACCTCCCTCCTCCTCAAGCCTTTGAAGCTCGACCATACGGCGATATTCGGCGCAGGTCTCGCAAAGCTCGGCGTGAGTTCCGACGGCACTCACTCTGCCGTCGTCAACGTATACTATCTTATCAAGTCCTTCGACCGTGGTTATTCTGTGAGCGATAATGATGGTCGTTTTACCCTTGCGCTCGACTTCAAGATTTTGCAGTATCTTCTGCTCCGTCTTTGTATCGACCGCAGAAACGGAATCGTCAAGGATAAGTATGGGCGCATCCTTGAGCAGAGCGCGGGCTATTGAGATACGCTGCTTCTGTCCGCCCGAAACGGTCACGCCGCGCTCGCCGAGCACGGTCTCGTACCCCTTTGAAAATTCGATTATGTTTTCGTCAACGTCGGCAAGCTCAGCCACGCGGCGTACCTCGTCGATGGGCGCGTCGTCGGTAAAGAAGCCGATGTTGTTCTTTATCGTATCGCTGAAAAGGAAATTATCCTGCGGAACGTACGCTATCGCGCCGCGAAGCTGTCTTATAGGTATTTTATTAACGTCCACGCCGTCGACGTACAGCATTCCGTCCGAAATATTGTATATGCGAAGCAGAAGGTCGACGATCGCGGTCTTTCCCGATCCCGTCTTTCCGACAATACCTATCCTCTCGCCCGCCGCGATCTTAAAGGACACGTCCGTAAGAGCATCTCTGTCGCCGTCGGGAAATGCGAACGTGAGATTTTTGAACTCTACGTTGCCCTTGATATCGGGTATCTCGCGCACGCCCTCGCCGTCCTTTACGTCAATGGGAGCATCAAGAAGCTCACCTATTCTGCGGATGGAAGCAGTTCCGCGCGAGGTCATATCTATAAGCTCGGAAACTGCCATAACGGGCCATATAAGCGAGGTGAAGTATCCTATGAATTCCACAAGCTGACCCGCGTCAAGCTCATCGCAATAGACGAGATATCCACCAAAGCCGAGGATAACGCATACCACCGACTCAACGAAAAGTGTGACGAATATGCGCAAAAGCACGCTTGAGCGCGTGTAGTCTATATTGACCTTTTCGTTTTCCTCGTTAAGCTTTTTGAACGCCATAAGCTCCTTGGCTTCCTTGACGAAAGCCTTTACGACGGCAATTCCCGAAAAGCTCTCCTGCGAGAAGTCCGAAAGGCGCGAGTACGCCTCCTGACGCTTATCCCATTTTTTCATAAGCGTTCTGCCGATTATGACAGACACCGCAAGCAAGCACGCAAGAGGCAAGCAAGCAAGGATAGTCATAGTGGCGTTAAGCCGCCACATTTTAGATATCGCCAAAATTCCGAGGAATAGCGCGTCGCAAAACATCATAACTCCCCAGCCGAAGCATTCCTGCACGGTATCAAGGTCGTTGGTGTAAAGCGACATAAGGTTGCCCACCTTATTGACCTGATAATACTGATGTGAAAGCTCCTTGGAGTGATCGAACATCTTATTGCGAAGGTTCGTCTCAAGGCTTATCGCCGCGCCGAAGAAGCATATTCTCCACAAGAATCTGCCCGTCAGAAGCATAAGAATAATAAAGAGCATTGGCAGGCATACCCTGTCAAGCAAAAACGCCATATCAAACGGAAGTATCTGCCCGTCTATCTCTACCTGACCGTAGGTCAGTCCGTTTACCACGCAATTATAAAGCTCGGGTATCTCAAGCTGGAAATAATCGACGGCGATGAGCGCCACCATTCCAAACAACAAAAGATAGCCGTACCGCAAATAATACTTATTAATGTGCTTACCGAATATCATATTATTTCGCCTTTCAAATTTTATCCTTCCATATTATAGCACACATATGAAAAAATGCAAGAAAAAACGCCCCAAAAATGAGGCGTTTAAATAATTTTTTATCAGAGCATGGTCTTGCGCAGCTCCTCGCCCGAAAGGGCGCTGATATACGCGGGGGGGATATCGAATACCGTCTTGCATCCAACGCTTCCCTCGGCTTGCAGTCTGTGTACCGCGCGAGCGTAAGCAACGATGACGGAGGAGGTGAATTCGGGGTTGGAATCAAGCTTTAGGCTATATTCGATAATGTGTGTATTCTCAAGCTCTGCACCCGTTCTGCCGCTTCTGATAACGAAGCCGCCGTGCGGAATACCGCTGTGGTCGCGCGCAAGCTCCTCGGCGCTTATAAAGGTAACCGTGGTATCGTAATCGGCAAAGTAATTGGGCATTTCCTTGATCTCACGCTCAATTCTTGCCTTATCCGCGCCCTCTGCGGCTACTACGAAGCACTCGCGAGTGTGCTTTTGTCTCGTGGTAAGGTCGGGGTTTTCTCCGCGTCTTACAGAGTCAAGCGCCTCTGCCACGGGAACGGTGTACTGCTTTGCATCAAGCACGCCCTCGATGCGTCTGATAGCATCGGAATGTCCCTGACTTACGCCCTTGCCCCAGAAGGTATAGTCCTTGCCATCGGGCAGAACGGCAGATGCGTAAAGGCGGTTTACCGAGAACATACCGGGGTCCCAGCCAACCGAGATCATTGCCGTATTTCCGCCCTTCTTTGCGGCGGCGTCAACTGCGGCAAAGTGCGCGGGTATATTTGCGTGCGTGTCAAAGCTGTCAATTACGGGAAAAAGCTCCGCAAGGCGGGGAGTCTGCACGGGCAGGTCGGTAGCGCTGCCGCCGCAGATTATCATAACGTCGATCTTTCCGACGTAAGCCTCAACGTCGGAAGCCGAAGCGACCGTCGCCGTAGGAGTGGAAATTTTAAGAGATGCGGGGTCGCGGCGGGTAAACACAGCCACGAGCGTCATATCGGGATTCTGACGGATAGCGTTTTCAACGCCTCTGCCAAGGTTTCCGTAACCGTAAATACCAATTCTGATCATAGGAATTCTCCTGTTTTAACTTCTTTTGAGTAACATTATATCACATTTTTTCGTCAATGCAATATTTTTTTGAAAAATTTATCCTAAAAGCACGTCGGAAATAAGCATCACGCAAAATCCAACGAGGAGCGCGTACGTCGCGCCAGTTTCGTGCCCGTGTGAATGCGTTTCGGGGATCATCTCGTCACTTATGACGTAGAGCATAGTGCCGCCCGCAAACGCAAGGGCAAACGGCAGTATGACCGTCGAAATGCTGACGGCAAAATAACCGAGAAGCGTTCCCACGACCTCGATAAGTCCCGTCGCAAGTGCGCAGATAAACGTGCGGCGCGGCTTAACTCCCGCCGCGAGCATAGGTCCGATGATGAAGTCGGATCGTAGCCATGTC
>JAZPZM010000037.1:0-29779 GCA_045544735.1 Eubacteriales bacterium | reverse complement strand
CACAGAACGACATGGCTACGATCCGACTTGGTACTGCCGCTACGCCGTATTTTTCAAGCACGCCGTCGCGGTAGGCTGACCTTCCAAGCGCATGCGCATACGCGCCCTCGTTGAAAAATCTGCCATAAAGTCCCTCGGCATCCTCGAGTATATCGCCCGAACAAAGCGCTATCCTGACTCCTGCTTGTATAAGCGAATTCACACCTGCGGATAGCGGAGAGTCGATATGTCCGGGAACGGCATACACCGCCCTACCCTGTCTTATAGCCGTCTTTGCGGTAATGAGCGCTCCGCTGCGCTCGCCTGCCTCCACAACGAGTATGCTTTGGCAAAAACCGCTTATTATCCTGTTTCTTATCGGGAAATTAGTTCCCATGGGAGGCGTACCCGGCGGGAATTCGCTGAATACTGCACCGTTTTGCGCTATTACCTCCATAAGCCGTCTATGTTCGGGCGGATACGCGCGGTCAAGTCCGCAGCCAAGCACGGCGAGCGTGCTTCCTCCCGCCTCCATAGCGGCGCAAGCGGCAACGGAATCTATACCAAGAGCCATTCCGCTAATGATTCGAGCGCCTGCGGCGGCAAGCTCGTATGATATTTTATACGCGCTCTTCATTCCGTATTCGCTCATTTTTCGAGTTCCGACGACGGCGACGTTAAAGCCGTAGTCCATATCGGGCATTTTGCCCATAACGTAAAATGCAAACGGCGGCGCTTGAATGCTCGCCAGCCTTTGCGGATATCGCTTATCAAAGAAAGTGATAAGCTCTATTCCCTGTCTGTTACAATATTCGGTTATTTTAGCGGCGCGGTCAAGGTCCTTATTCCTCATAGCGTATATCAGCTTCGCGGATGCACCCGCCGCCTCAAGCTCTGCCTCATCCGCACGGTATATCTCGTACGAATCGGAAAAGTGCAAAAAGAGCTTTTTATACTCGCTACTACCCGCGCTCAAAACGGTAGTCAGCCAAGCATCATACAGAATATCCTTCATTTTTAGTTAATTCCCACATAAATATAGATGCCGCCGTTGCCGCGTTGAGAGATTCAACTCCCACGCCGCTCATCATAGGGATAATGACGGCATTCGTGCAAGCCCTTACCGTTTCTTCGGACAATCCGTGCCCCTCGTTTCCTATCACCACGCAATCGCTTCTTGAAAGCACCGTGTCACCAAGCGTTTTCGCATCGGGCGAAAGGGTTGCCGCGAGGGTGCGTCTGCCGCACTCGGAAAGCTTCGCTATAAGTGCGGGGAAATCATCCGCGATGAGTATTCTGCGCGAAAAAAGCGCTCCCATAGCGCCGCGCACGGTGCGAGTGTTGTAAACATCAGCGCAATCCGAGGAGAGAATAATGGTATCCACGCCAAACGCCGCCGCAGAGCGAATGATAGTTCCAAGGTTGCCCGGATCGCGCAAGGATTCAAGCGCGATGACCGTGGAATCCATCGGTAAAAGATTTGCTATATTATCTATTGTAGCAATTTTTGCAATTTTGTCAATATGTTTTGCAACAGTTATTATGCCTTCGGGCGATTTTTCATCGCTGACCTTATCAAAAGCGGACTCCGAGAAAACGCAAATATCCGCATTCGGCATAACGCGGCGTACCTCACCCTCAAGCTTTTTGGCAACATCCTCGCGCAAAATAACGCGCTCGATATCGAGTCCGCAAGCTACCGCCTCGGAAAAAAGCTTGAATCCGCCAAACTTAAAAAGTCCCTCACGCGCCCTTCCCTTGTTGTCCGAAAGGGATGCCACGCGCATAACGTACGGGTTCTGGCGGGAGCTTATATATACGGCTTCACCTGACATATCACACCTCAACTGGTTTTACAAAAACGACTGCCGCGGGCGTGCGCTCGCGACAGTCACTATACTATAATCGATCAAAGAGCTGCCTTGGCCTGAGCTGCAAGTGCTGCAAAGCCTGCCTTGTCGGCAACTGCGATCTCAGCGAGCATCTTACGGTTAAGGTCGATGCCAGCCTTCTTGAGACCGTGGATGAAGGTGGAATAGTTCATTCCGTTTACCTTTGCCTCAGCGGAAATACGAGCGATCCACAGACGGCGGAAATCTCTCTTCTTCTGCTTGCGGCCGATGAAGGCGTAGTTACCGCTCTTCATAACGGCTTGCTTAGCCATCTTGAAGTGCTTGCTCTTGGAGCCCCAGTAGCCCTTTGCTGCCTTCAGAACTTTATTTCTTCTCTTGCGCGTCATCATCGCGCCTTTAACTCTTGCCATTGTTCAATACCTCCTGTGACTTTCTTACTTGTTGATAAGAACGCGGATATTAGATGCTACCTTGCCCTCAACGTAAGTGCCGGAGCGAAGATGTCTCTTTCTCTTCTGATCCTTAATGCCAAGCTTGTGGCGGTGGTGTGAGTGGTTCATTTTTACCAAGCCGTTACCCGTAACGGAAAAACGCTTGGCAGAAGCCTTATGAGTTTTAATTTTTCCCATTGTTTTATCTCCTTAACTTAATATTTCTTTGTTTGTTAGCGGCTTGCGCCGATTTATTTCTTCACGGGCGAAACGATCATCGTCATAAGTCTGCCGTCAAGAACGGGGATCTTATCGACGCTGCCGTATTCCTTAACTGCCTCGCGGAACTGCTCAAGGACTTCCTTGCCGAGCTCCTGATGGCTCATCTCTCTACCTCTGAAACGAAGCACTACCTTGACTTTGTTGCCATCGTTAAGGAATCTTATCGCGTGCTTTACCTTGGTCTCGAAATCGTGAGTTTCGATACGGCAGGAAAGCTGTACCTCCTTAACCTCGATAATGTTCTGCTTCTTCTTCGCTTCCTTCTCTCTCTTTTCCTGCTCGAAGCGGTATCTTCCGTAATCGACGATGCGGCATACGGGGGGCTGAGCGTTGGGGGAAATGAGAACGAGGTCGAGTCCCTGATTGTACGCTACGTTGCACGCGGCATCAGAGCTCATTATGCCGAGCTGGTCACCGTCGGGACCTATAACTCTGACTTCTTTGAAGCGAATGTTCTCATTGAGTAAAGTTTCTTTGGCTGCTATTTTGATTCACCTCCGGAAATTAAAAAGGGCACGGAAAAACTCTCCGCGCACAATCTCCCCAAAGGGCATCGTTTATTAACGCCTGCTCGCCGCGCGGCAGGGTGAGAACGGAGCGTTCTTCTTTGATTTCGATGTATTATACCACTTTTTCGGGGTGCTGTCAATACTATTTTGAAATTTTTTTGATTTTTTTGCAGGAAACGCCGCCACGGCGTTTCCTGCGCTGATTTTAATCTTCTTTTTTGCGTTTTAGTGCAAGCAGAGCCACGGCACAAGCCGCAAGCGCGCTTGCGCCTACTGCGCCGCATCCTCCCTGCGTACTCACGGTAGTTTCTGCGGCACTCGTTGCCTCGGCGGTCGTATCGGGAGACGCGGTCGACGGAGCTTCGGCGGGGACGGCGTTTTCCATACTGACCCAACCCTCTTGCCCGTTCGCATCTATCTTGCCCCAGCCGTTATAAGTACCGATAACGTAGAAGGGCTCACCGTCGCCCACGGGATCGAGCATCTCGTATGATTTGTCGGGGCCCATACGAACGCGGCGCATTCCGAGAGAGCCTGAAATGCTGTACCAACCGGACGCGGACGTATCCACGACGATCTCAAGATCCTTTATCGGTCCGCCCGCTTTGAAGGTCACGTTTTCCACGCCCTCCGCCTCGTATCCGTTAAAACCGTACGCGCGGACTATCGCGGGATAATCCTTAAAGCAGATATTAGCGTCAAGATTGCCCCCATATCCGTTTATCTTAAGCGCGGAGGTATACTGATGCATACCGTATTTTTTGGAATATCTCGTTGCGTTGTCTATGTTCAGCGTGCCGTCGTTTTTTGAGTAGTTAGCCATCCAGAAATCGTACTTTTTGCCTATCTCGTCGACCTCGTCGGCAAACCAGCCGTTATAGTTATGGTCTGCCCACGCCGCGTAGGTGTAAAGCCCCGCGAGATAGCCCGCGTCGGCAAGTCCGTCAAGGATAGTAAGGCATATCTGCTTTGCTATCGCGGGGGACGAGCCCATTTCCTGACGAGCCTCGTTGTTCTCAAAATCAAGATACACGGGATACTCGAACTTTTTGCCCTCTATATATTTAAGGAAATTGGCAAGGTCAACCTTCGCCTCCTCGACACTTCCCGCGTAGGAATAAAGATAAACGCCTATATCAAGCCCCGCCTCGCGTGCGGCGGTATAGTTCCTTTCAAAATGGTAGTCCGTGCGCGCGCCGCTCTTGGGGCTTGAGGAAAAGCCGCAACGAAGGATAACGTAGTCAAAGCCTGCGCTTTTCACAGCCTTGAAGTTAAAGCTTCCGCCCTGATGCTCGGAGATATCAAGTCCCATAGCAAACTTTTTGCCCTTGCCCGTCATTCCCTCGGAATATCCGCGGTCGTAGCCGTTTTCACCCGCCGCAGACGCGGAGACGGAAAGCGCACCGACGGCAAGGATGAACGTCAAAAGTAAAGAAATAATTTTTTTCATCATTATCGCCTTTTCGTTTGCAAAGGGGTTGCCGCAAGTGTCGACAACCCCTTGAATTTTAATCTACAAGTTCTTTTATTGCGAGATAGTCGCTTGAGTCAACTGCGCCCGAACCGTTATTATCGGCGGCGGACAGGTATGCGCCCGCAAGGCTTGCCTGACTCTTGAGCTTCATAGCTACGGTGAGCACGTCGGCTGCGGTGGAAAGTCCGTCACCGTTAATATCGCCGCTGACTACGATAGCGTAGCTTTCGACGGTCGAGCCGTTGATAACGAGGTTTACGGTGTAGCCCGTGGCAAGCGTACCCGTGCTAACGGAAGCTCCCGCCGCGTTCTTAACCACGATGCTTGAAGCGTCGTAGTTAAAGGAAGCTGCAAAATCGCTGACGCTCGCGCCCGCGCTGATGCCCTTGACGCAAGTTCCGCTGATGGAAATATTGTTATCGGTGGGCGCAAGAGGCACGGACTTGACGGGCAATGCGCTACCGAGGGTGATATAAGGCATGCTCAAAAGCGACGTGCCGCTGACACCTGCAACGGTAACGGTCTTGCCTACGGCAAAATTCGTGTCGGCGTAATCAAAGTTTGCATAGTCCATATGAATGGCAAAAAGAACGTCGTCGCCCGTAGCTTTTGCTGACTTATAGCTTTCGCCGTTTTCCCAACGCTTGGTTATCTTATATACCCCGTCGCCCTGCGGTGAGCACAAGCACACCAACCAATATATCGGGCTGGTTGCGGATTGTGACGAGGTGATTATCATACTGTTTGAAACGTTTATACTGCCGTTTACGGCACTAAGCTCTATATACTCCTTGCCCGCACCGAGACGAGAGTAGGAGACCATGGGAGTGCTTGAGTTGTTCGCGGTGACCTCCACCTTCATATAGCAGCCCGTGCTCTGCGCGGGGATGGTGATGGATTTAGCCGTGGTAGTTCCCGAATAAACGACCTGAGCGGTGGTTTCGCTCCAATTATAATCGTACAGAGTAACGCTGTACTTATAGGAAGCCGCGTTGGCAACGGCGCTCCAGCTTGCAGTAGACGTTTCACCGTAAGGAACGTAGTCCTTGGTGGTCAGAGTACCCTCGGCGGCGTATCCGCTGAAGCCGTACTTTTTAACGATAGTGGGGTAATCCTTATAGCAAACGTTAAGGTCGAGCTTACCGTTGTAAACGTTAGTCTTAAGCGTGTTGTTTCCATCGGAGGAATACTGATACATACCGTACGTGGTGGGATATAACGTGCTCTTAGGGTGATCCCAAGCGTAGCTCGTTTCGTCGGTAGGTCTGTAATAGTTTGCTATCCAAACGTCATATTTCTCGGCGATCTCGGCAACGCCGCTTGCAAACCAACCGTTGTATCCGGGATCGAACCAACCCGCATAGCCGTAAAGACCCGCAAGGAAGCCTGCCTCGGCAATAGCGTCAAGTGCGGTATAGCAAAGACTCTTTGCCGTGGTAACACTTGAGCCGATAGCGGATTTGATATCAGAGCTCTCAAAGTCGAAATAAACGGGATACTCAAACTGCTTTCCTTTTATAACGCTGAGAAGATGAGTCATCTCCTTCTTAACTCCCGCAACGGTGGAAGCGTATGAGAAATAATAAACGCCAACGCCGAGACCTGCCGCCTTTGCGCGAGTATAGTTGGACTCAAACGTAGGGTCTACGTAAGTAGCACTATTGTAGCCCGTTGCGCAACGAAGGATAACGTAATCGTATCCGCAGTTTTTAAGGGCAGTAAAATTAAAGCTGCTTCCCTGATAGGAGGAAATATCGATACCCTTGGAAACGACCTTTCCCGTACCGCCCGCGCCCTCGGTATAACCGCGGTCGTAGCCCGTAGCGGCAGAAGCCGTGGGAGCGACGACGATGAGGGATGCAAGCACCATAACAACAGCTAAAACAGCCGAAACTATTCGTTTTTTCATTTTAGTCACGTACCTCACTATGTATTTTTGAAAAAAACATTACAAGGTAATTTTATCACGCACGAGAGAAATTGTCAAGAGCATTTTGCACTTTTCTAACAAACTGTGGAAACTGCAAGGGAAAATATTGTGCATAATGCACAAAAAGGAAATATTTTTTACCCAAAAAGTAAAAATAAGGAAATGTCGTACCGAATGTCGTTGTAAAAATAAACAGAAATTCCGCATTTTTGTGGTGAAATTTTCTACTTTGGAATTTTTGCACGAAATTTTCGGGCGATATTTGTCAAAACTCCTAATTTACAAACGGCGAAAAATGATGTATAATGACCTCACGAGAAGCGGATAATAATCCGCCATCGGCCTCGAATGCACAACGGTCACCTTTTTTTGCGGACTATCAATCTTATGATATCAAAACGCGCAAGGATAGGTCGCCGTTGTTGCTTTTTTATTTTTCGCGGGAGACTTTCCCGCTTATTTTTTTGCTTTTTTAAAAAAGTTTATATATTATTTAATAAAATTATAGAAATTTGCTAAAAAATGTGCTATAATATTATAATCGGGTATTATGCCCCGCGAAAGTATATAATTTGAAAGGAAATAGATATGCCCCAATACGTAGAAAAAGCAGAAAAGCTGACGCTTCCCGTCGTGCCCTTGCACGACGCAGTCGCCTTTCCGAACATACCGATAGATTTCGAGTCCGAGGACTCTGCCGCCGTCGCGGCGCTTGAGTCCGCAGAGGCGTCGGGAATGCTCGTTCTGCTCGTTTGCACCAAAACGCCATCCGAGGACTCCCCTGCCCCCGACGAGCTTTACTCCGTCGGAACTGTGGCAAGAATACGCCAAAGCACGAAAAACGGAAGTGATAAGGACCCGTCCGTAAGATTTATTTGCGAATGCCGCCAAAGAGCGACCGTCAAGGAATACTACAAGACGGGTGACCTTATAACCGCGTCGGTTATGGCAAAGACCATAGAGCTTCCCGACGGCGGCGGAATTCACGGCGAGGCGTACGCTCGCGAGATACGTGCCTCCCTTGACAGAATGACCGAGTATTTGCAGAGCGTCACGGGTGCTATCCGACTTGCCGTTAAGAGCATTGACGATATCTCCCTGCTTTCCGATTTCGTTGCCTCAGCAGTTCTCGTGCGCACCACCGACAAGCAGGCGGTGCTTGAGGAATTCGACCCTTATCAGCGCGCGATGCTTCTTATAAAGCTTATAAACAGCGAGTGCATCCTGCTTGAATGCGAGCAGGAGATCCAACAGCGCACGCGCGGAAATATCGCGAGAAATCAGCGCGAGTATTTCCTTCGCGAGCAACTCAAGGTCATAGAGGATGAACTCGGAGAGGACGACGACCCCGATGATTTCACCTCTAAAATAAGGGAAGCAAAGCTCCCCCCTGAGATCGAGGAAAAGCTTTTAAAGGAAAACGACCGTCTTTCCAAAACGCCCTTCGGCTCTGCCGAGGCGACCGTTTTGCGTACTTATATAGAAACGGTGCTTGAAATTCCGTGGAACGAAAGCACGCGCGACAGAGTGAGCGTTTCGGCGGCGAAAAAGATACTTGACGACGACCACTACGGTCTTTTCAAGGTCAAGGAGCGCATACTTGAATTTTTGGCTGTAAAGCAGCTTAACCCCTCGCTTCGCAATCAGATAATATGCCTTGTAGGCCCTCCCGGTACGGGTAAGACCTCCATTGCCGAGTCCATCGCACGCTCTATGAACAGAAAATACGTGCGCGTATCTCTCGGCGGCGTGCGCGACGAGTCCGACATACGCGGACACCGAAAGACCTACGTTGCGTCGATGCCCGGTAGGATAATAAACGCGCTTATTCAGGCGAAGGTCAAAAACCCGCTCATACTCCTTGACGAGATAGATAAACTCTCCTCGGATTCTCGCGGAGATCCCTCGTCTGCTATGCTTGAGGTGCTTGACCCCGAGCAGAACAAGACCTTCCGCGATCATTTCGTGGAGCTGCCCTTCGACCTTTCCGACTGCCTTTTCATAACAACGGCAAACACGCTTGACACTATCCCCCGCCCCCTTATCGACAGAATGGAGGTCATTGAGCTGTCAAGCTACACGCGCCGCGAAAAGCTTGAGATAGCCAAGCGCCATCTCGTTCCCAAGCAGTTAAAGCGTCACGGCATGTCGCGCCGCACGGTGAAGATAAGTGACGAGGCGATATACGAGCTTATCGACTGCTACACCCGCGAGGCGGGCGTGCGTAACCTCGAAAGAACGGTCGCGCAGCTTTGCCGCAAGGCAGCACGCCGCATCATCGAAAGCGACGGAAAGATAAAAACCGTAAAAATAGATAGGGCGGACGTTGAATCCTACCTCGGCGGCAGAAAGCTTCTGCCTGAAAAGATCGGCGGCGGCGACCTCGTCGGCGTTGTAAACGGTCTTGCGTATACCGAAATGGGCGGCGATATGTTAAAGGTAGAGGTTGCCGTGCTTGACGGCACGGGCAAGCTTGAGCTTACGGGCTCGCTCGGCGACGTTATGAAGGAGTCCGCGCGCGCGGCACTCACCTTCGTACGCTCAATAGCCGCAGAATACGGTATCCCCACGGATTTTTACAAAACTCGTGACATACATATCCACGTTCCCGAAGGAGCTGTCCCCAAGGACGGACCTTCTGCGGGCGTGACTATGACGTGTGCCCTCGTCAGCGCGCTTTCGGGCATTCCCGTACGTCAGGACGTTGCCATGACGGGCGAGGTAACTCTTACGGGCCGCGTGCTTGCCATCGGCGGTCTGCGCGAAAAGACCATGGCGGCTTACGCCGCGGGAGTTACCACGGTGCTTATCCCCGACGAGAATATTTCAAATCTTGACGAGGTGGACTCCGAGGTCAAGGAAAAGCTCACCTTCATTCCCTGCAAGCACGCGCGTGACGTTCTTGCCGTTGCACTCGTCAAAAACGGCGAAGCGACACAAGCCAATGCTAACGACAAAACAGAAACTATATTTATTCCGCAAAAGCCGCTAAACGCTCCCGTTATACGCGGCAAGGATAATAAGAGGTAAAAATGGCTCTCAATCTTCAAAAGGCTTCCCTTTTCATATCCGCGGGCAGAGTTGACCAATTCCCCGCAAAGCCCCAGCCGCAGGTGGTTTTTTCGGGACGTTCAAACGTCGGAAAAAGCTCGCTCATTAACGCTTTGCTTGGCAGACGCTCGCTTGCGCGTGTCAGCTCGTCGCCCGGAAAGACCATAACGGTCAATTTCTACGATATAGACTCAAAACTTATGCTCGTTGACCTGCCCGGCTACGGCTTTGCCCGCCGCGCCGCGTCCGATAAAAAGCAATGGTCCGCCATAACGGACGGATATTTTACGAAAAACCCAAACTTCGACCTTTTAAAGCTGGCGGTACAGCTTGTCGATCTTGAGGTAGGCCCTACCGCCGACGATAAGATGATGCTCAACTATCTTACGCAGATGGAGATTCCCTTCGTCGTCGTCGCGTCAAAGGCTGATAAACCCAACAAGACCAATCGCGCAAAGGCACTTGAAGCGCTTCGCGCCACTCCCGAAATTCCGGAGGGCGTAAAGATAATCCCCTTCTCCTCAAAAACGGGAGAGGGCAAGGATGAGCTGTGGCGCGAGATACTTGTCGCCACGGGCATTTAAGGAGTTATTATGTTCAGATACCTTTTGCTTGGCGGACGAGGAGAACTGAAGGACTATATAATTTCTCTTCTCCTTGTTCTTCCCATCGTTCTTTTCTCACTTACCGTACACGAATGCGCTCACGGCTGGGTAGCCAAAAAGCTTGGCGACAGAACGGCTTACAATCTCGGCAGGCTGACGCTGAATCCCGCAAAGCACCTTGACCCCATCGGCTTTGCGTGTATGCTCCTTTTCGGATACGGCTGGGCTAAGCCCGTACCGATAAACTCGCGCAATTTCAAAAATCCGCGCAGAGACATGGCTCTTTCGGCTGCCGCAGGACCTATATCCAATCTTCTTTTGGCACTTGTTTTCATTCTCCTTTTCGAGATATCAAACGCCGTTGCATATCAATTCATCGAGCAGATATTTGCAAGGGAGCGACTTTACTATTTCGTTTCGCTGTTTTTGCTCTTTTTCCAAATGGGCGCAAGTCTTAACGTGATGCTTGCCATATTCAATCTGCTTCCCATTCCGCCCTTTGACGGCTCGCGCGTTGCGTACGTTTTTCTGCCGACGAAGTGGTACTTCGGAATTATGAAGTACGAGCGATACATTATGCTTGCCCTCCTCGTGCTTTTGTGGACGGGAGCACTTACCACACCGCTTTCGATGATCAGCGATCACATTCTTCGCGGACTTTATTTTCTTGTCGAGCTGATACCGTTTTTCGGCTGACGTGAAAGGAATTTTTACTATATATGGACGATATTATCACATATAAGCTTGAAAAATTTGAAGGACCTCTTGATCTGCTACTCAACCTCATTCACAAGAACAAAGTGCAGATCGAGGACATTCCCATTTCCCTGATATGCGATCAGTACGTTGAATACATTGCCGCCGCGCAAGAGATGGATATGGACCTTGCGGTTGAATTTCTCAATATGGCAAGTGAGCTGATGCTTATAAAGAGCAAGATGCTTCTGCCGCGCGAAACGCCCGAGGAGGAGGACCCGCGTGCAAGGCTTGCCGAGGCTATTGCAAGGCTTGCCGCCGCTAAAAAGGCGGCAGTTACGCTCGGCGAGAGATATAAGACGTACAGCGGAAGAATGGCGAAGGACACCGACGAGATAAGCGTCGACAAGACGTACGTCGCCGATCAGAAAGCGGCGGCGCTTTACGAAGCTATGCGCCGAATGCTTACCTACGTCAGAAGCATTGACGACGTGGCGGATAAATTGGTGCGCCCCATAGTTACGCGCCCAATTATTCCCGTGCATCTTAAGATACTCGGAATAATGAAGCATTTTGAGGTCGAAAACGCTTGTCCGTCGCTCGGAGAGCTTCTTGACGATGCCGACAGCCGTCCCGATCTCGTTGCGATATTCATCGGCGTGCTGGAGCTTGTGCGTATGCGCCGACTCGTCCTCGTTGAAAAGGAGGACGACTTCGAAAATCTCCACGGTCTTGACTCCCGCTTCGCGATAAATCCCGACTACTCGGGCAACCTTGTGGACGATTTGGACAGCAGCGGCTTCGATACCTGATAAATTGAGGTGAAATGATGGAACAGATAGAAAAACTGACGGAAATAAAACAGCTTGAGGGCGCGCTTGAGGCAATACTCTTTGCGGCAGGTCACCCCGTAAAGTACGATAAGCTCGGCGAGGTGCTTTCTCTCACGCCGCGCGACACCAAAAGAATGGCGGAGCATCTTGCATCCTCATATAACTCCGACACCACGCGCGGCATTATGATGCTTATCTTCGACGATGCCTGCCAGCTCTGCACGCGCGAGGACTACGCCCCCTATATAAGAGAGGCGCTGGGTATCCGCCGCGGCGGAAACCTTTCGGCATCCTCGCTTGAGGTTCTTGCGATAATCGCGTACAACCAGCCCGTTACTCGCTCATTTATCGACACGGTCAGGGGCGTTGACTCGGCGTATGCCGTCGGCTCTCTTATGGATAAGGAGCTTATCGAGACGGTAGGAAAGCTTGACGCGCCCGGCAGACCCTCTCTGCTCGGCACTACGCAAAAATTCCTTCGCGTTTTCGGTCTTGAGGACATTTCTCAGCTTCCCGAGGCGGAAAGCGTGCTTGCTGCCGTTGACGCACTCTCTGAGCAAAGCACCGAGGAACAAGAGGGCGGCGAGGAAGAATAAACATATTATCTTTAAGGGAGGTGAACGCCCTTGTTAGCTCTTTACGTCATCGGTGGGATAATTTTATTTATTCTTGCCGTTATGATGATACGCGGTGAGGTAGTTATAAAATATAGCGACACGCTGAGCATTACCGTTCGCGTTTTGGGCATTCCAATAAGGATACTTCCAAGAAAAAAGAAAAAAATAAAAATTTCGGATTACTCACCGAAAAAACGCGCCAAAATTTTAGAAAAGCGAAAGCGCGATAAAGCCAAGGCGGATGCGAAAGCCTCCGAAAAAAAGCGCAAGAAAGAGGCGGCAAAAGCCGCCGAAAAGGAAGCGCGCGCCAAGGGACAATCGACCAAGCGTCCGCTTGGAGAGACGATATCTCTGATAAAGGACGTCGTAAGCACCGCGGTAAAGCGTTTCTCAAAGCACCTACGCGTGCGCGTTGCGCGGCTTCACGTCTACGTTGCGACGGGTGATGCGGCAAGTACCGCCATTCTCTACGGCGCGATCTCGCAGACGGTCGCGTATATTGCGGCTCTGCTTGATTCGACGGGAACTCTGCGCTCGCCTACTAAAGCCGACGTTGACATCCACGCCGACTATCTTTCCGAAAAAACAACTGCGGACGTGGAGATCGGATTTTCCTTGCGAGTCTGGCAGATATTTGACGTTCTTTTGCGCACGCTCCTTGCATACGTGCGGCATACGAAATAAAAAACATTTACATTTATATTATGAAAGGATTTTACCGTTATGGCACATGAAAACAAGCTTCAGGACATAATCAGCACTTCACTTGAAAGCATTCGCTCCATGGTTGATGCAAACACCGTGGTTGGCGAGCCCATCAACGCTCCCCAAGGAGTAACTATAATTCCCATCTCAAAAATTTCTATGGGCTTTGCCTCGGGCGGACTTGATTTTGCGGGCAAGAACGAGGAGGCGGTAAAATCCCGCCTGCAAAACTTCGGCGGAGGCGGCGGAACGGGACTTTCGATAACCCCCGTATGCTTCCTTACCATCAGCCCCGACGGAACGGTCAATATGATAAACGTCGGCGCAACGCAAGCCCCCGGACCTATCGAGCAGGTTGCCGACGTTATCGAGCGCAGCCCCGCTATAATCGCCAAGGTCAAGGAGATCTTTGCAAAGAAGGGCTCTGACTCCGAGGAAGAAGCCGAGTAATAGATAAGCCCCGGCCTCAATATAATTTATCAGTTTAAATTATATCGAGGTATGCTATGTCTGCTTTTCGCCGCATTTTTGCGCTGATCTTCATCATTCTTCTCTTACTCGCTCCATCGTGCGCCGAGCAAGTTGGTGCGACACCCGAAAAGATGGAAATCCAATGCGCTTCCCTGCCCTTTGACGCGCCCACGGTTTCTGCAAGCGCCGCCGTATTGCTTGACGCAAGCAACGGAAGCCGAAGGATACTTTGGTCGCGCAACGCTGACGAAAAAATGAGCCCCGCAAGCACGACGAAGGTGATGACCACGCTCGTTGCTATCGAGGCTTTGCCGCTGTCGCATAGAGTGACGATACCCGCCGAGGCGGTGGGAGTCGAGGGCTCGTCGGTATATCTTACCGAGGGAGAGGAATTCACGCTTGAGGAGCTTTTGTACTGCGTTATGCTTGAGTCGGCAAACGATGCCGCGACGGCTGTGGCACTTGCCGTTGCCGGAAGCGTGGAGGCTTTTGCCGCGCTGATGAACGAGAAAGCGGCGGCTCTTGGGCTTGAAAACACGCATTTCGTCAATCCCCACGGGCTTGATGCCGAGGGTCATTACACCACCGCGGGCGACCTTGCGCTGATATTGGCGGCGGCGCTTGAAAACGAAGCGTTTTCAAAAATAAGCGCGACCTACAAAACTACCGTCGGCGGACCTGACGGCGCAAGACTTTTAGTAAACCATAACCGCTTGCTTCGCTCATACGAAGGCTCACTCGGCGGTAAAACGGGATACACGCGCGCAAGCGGCAGATGCCTCGTTTCCGCGGCGGAGCGCGAGGGCGTACGCCTTATTGCCGCCACGCTTGCCGATCCCGACGATTGGCAGGACCACACGGCTTTGCTTGACGCGGGCTTTGATCAGCTTTGCGCCGTGCGCCTCACCGTTGACGGCGAGCTATCCGTAGCGATAGCGGGCGGCGAGCAGGAAACGCTGCGGTGCGTTTGCGCATCCGCTCCCGTTGCCGTACTGCGCTCAAAGCACGGCGAGATAACTCATAAAATAGAGATGGAGCGCACGCTTATTGCCCCCGTAGCCGCAGGGGATCACGTCGGGCGCGTGGTATTTTACTGCGACGGCTCACCCATCGGCGAGAGTGCCATAGTGGCAGAATACTCCGCCGCAAGAAAGCCGCGCGGCGGTCTGTGGCAAAGGGTAAAGGACTTTTTCGCTTCTTGATAAATAAGGAAAACGATATGGAAAAAATAAGACTTCAAAAATATTTTACCGATTGCGGCGTGCTGTCACGCCGAGCCGCCGAAAAGGAGATCGAGGCGGGACACGTTAAGGTAAACGGAAACGTGGCAAGGCTTGGCGACAAGGTTGAGCCGGGCAAGGATAAGGTCGTTTGGAACGGTCGCGGCGTGGTACTTAAGCGCGGCGAGCCGAAGACCGTTATCGCGCTTAATAAGCCGCGCGGATACGTTTGCACTATGAGCGACGAGAAGGGGCGCAAGCAGGTAACCGAGCTTGTTGCCGATGCGGGCAAGCGACTCTACCCTATCGGCAGGCTCGATATGGCGTCGGAGGGCTTGCTTTTGCTCACGGACGACGGCGAGTTTGCAAATCTTTTGATGCACCCGCGCCACCACGTTCCGAAGCTCTACCGCGTAAGCGTAAGCGGCAAGCTCGACCAAAAGGCGCTTGAGCTTTTGCGCTCACCGCTTGAGATAGACGGCTCGCCCATTATGCCCGTTGAGGTAGCGGTAGTGGACGCAAACGACGACGGCGGACATCTTGAAATGGTTCTGCTTGAGGGCAGAAACCGCCAGATACGCAAAATGTGCGATATCGCAGGGCTGACCGTAACCCGCCTGCGCCGCACGAGGATAGGATGCGTATCGGTGAACGGCATCGCCCCCGGTAGCTGGCGACAGCTCCGCGACGATGAGGTCGCGCTCCTTCGCAGAATGGCGAAGGCGGGCGACGACGACGCTTATAATAATTATTAAGGAAGTGATTTGAAATGTTAGAGGTTCTTCCTATACAGACAAAGCAGGAGCAGGAGGCGGCTTGCGCCGCCTGCAACGCAGAGTACCGCGAGGAGCTGTTGTGCTACGCCGCATACGTTGAGGGCGAGCTTATGGGGATATGTCAGTTTTCCCTGAAGCCCGAGGGCGGCATCATATCCTCGCTCGACGCAAAGGACGGCGCGGATTTCCAAACGCTTTTCGTCCTCGGCAGAGCCGCAATGTCGTTTATCGAGATATGCGGCGGCGAAACGGCGTTTTTCGACGCTCCCGTAAACGAGGATAACAAGCTCCTTGTGGGGGCTATCGGCTTTAAGCCAAACGAAAGCGGACGGTATTCCGTCGACCTGCGCGGATTTTTTGATCATCCCTGCTCACATAATTAAAAAGAAGCGGCAAGATAGGGGCGTCCCCTAAAGGACAGTTTTCAAAAAAAAGGGTATATCTCGAAAGGGGTATACCGTATTTTGCGTTTGTGGGCACAAATGCAGTGCTTGTCAGGAAAAATGACAAGTCATAGATGAACATAAAAGGCCTCCTCGTGTAAAGGAAGCCTTTTAGCGATTAACGCTTCAATATTTGGCAATAAATTGAAATTTGTGAAGCTGTTTTGTGTAATATTGAAAAACAGAATCAAATTATTTTTTAACATCTCCATCGGTACAATGGACAATAAAATCACCGGAGCCATAGCACCAATCGTCTTTTTTGTTTCCCCAAGCTCCATAGATACCATCAACTGATTTCCATTCATTCTTGTTTCCGCCAAAATTGATATCTGAAAGCGACGTACAAACACCAAAAGCTCCGTGACCAATTTCCTTTACAGAGTTTGGAATATAAACACTTTTAAGGGAAGTACATCCTAAAAATGTGTTAAAATCAATTTTCTCTATTCCGTTTGGGATGGAAACAGATTCAAGTGATTTACAATCCTCAAACATTGCATAGGGCAATTCCACTAATCCACTTGGAAGATTGATCTCTTTAAGACTTGAACATTCCGAAAATGCATATCCTCCTATCTCGGTAACACTTTCGGGAATTTCCAATTTCTCAAGAGATGAGCATCTAATAAATGCACCGTAATCAATTTTTGTTATTTTATTGTGAAGTGAAAGATCCTTAAGTGAGGTGCAACCTTCAAATTGACGCATCAAAATTTTCGTCACTCCGCTCGGAATGTTTATGTTTTCCAAAGCAGAGCAATGATAAAATGCATATTCGCCGATTACACCAACGCTGTCGGGAATGGAAATGCTCTTAATTTTTGAGTTCCCCGCAAAAGCATATCCACGTATTGTTTTAACCCCTTCTGGAATTATATAGCTCTCACACTCGTTTTTGGGTACATATTGAATGAGTGTTTTCTTATCCTTGCTGTAAAGAATTCCATCAATAGATACAAAATTCTTATTTTCTTCGGCAATTTTTATTTCCTCAAGATTTTCCATCATGGAAAATGCGTAATCGCCAATAAATTCTATCCCTTCGGGTAAAGTTACTTCAGCAATTGAATTACAACCAAAGAAAGCGAATGCATCAATTTTTGTAATTCTATTATGAAAACTTATAGATTCTAATTCCTTACACCCATTAAAAAGTGATCTATTAATTTGCGTTACGCCTGAGGGAATTTCAATGCTCCCCAGAGATTCACACGTTGAAAATGCACCTGCCCCAATTTCAGTTACAGTTGAAGGAATGTTGATTGTTTCAAGAAAAATGCATTCCTGAAATGCGGCATTTCCAATTTTAGTAAGGTTTGCTTCTATCTGAACACTTTTTATTTTAGAATCATTATGTAATGGTCCACTTTTGTGGCAACAAGCGTAATTTCCAATTTCAAGTACCGGCTTTTCGTTGTAATATTCGGGAATAACAAGATTTTCAACATTCGCCCCAACATAAGATAAAATATAATATGTTCCGTCATCGGAAAGAGTATATTCTATTTTATCTTTATCAACATTCCTACATCCTGAAACTGTTAATAGCACCAAAATGAAAAGAATTGCACTAATTATTTTTTTCATAAATTTCTCCCCATAGGATTTTGCCCACACGCCTATTATAACACAAAAACCGCAGAAAGTCAATCTGCGGTTTTTATTTTTCCTGTCGGTAGGTAATACACCATCAAAACTGTCCTTTAAGGCACAACCCTATTTGCTGCTTCCTTTTTAGCTAAAACACAACATATTCCGCTATCTTTTGATAAAAATCACAACATTTTGTGGCAATTATGGTAAAATTATACAATTAGCGTTGGTAAAGTTTGGTAATTTTTTCCTTTTATATCCTATTGCAAAAATTTCCATTTTATGGTAATATATTGTTGTCAAAAGAAATGCATTCAGGAGGAAAAAAGGAATGGAACAAAACACGAGAATACTTATTGCTGACGAAAACGCGGGCGAAAGGCAGATTATTGCCGAAGGCTTGCGCCGGCTCGGCTTTCGCAATATTATGGAGGCAACGAACGGCGAGGACGCGATGGCGAAAATAACGCAGCTGCGCCCCGACGTAGTTCTTCTTGACGTTTGGCTCTCAAAGCTTGACGGCATAGGCGTTCTGCGCCAATGCCGCGCACTTGATCCGACGGGCGAGCATTCTCCGATATTTATAATTATTTCGATGATCAGCAATCAGAATATTTTCGTAGAGGCGACGAATGCGGGCGCGGCGCTGTGCCTGCCGAAGCCCGTGGATACGGCAAGTCTCGGCGAGCATATCACGGGGCTTTTGAAGGGGCGCGTCGTTCGCATGGAGGACCGCACTCCCGATATTGAAACGCAGGTGACGAAAATAATACATCAGATAGGCGTGCCCGCGCACATCAAGGGGTATCAGTATCTGCGCACGGCGATACTGCTGACGATACGCGACAGCGACGTTATCAATTCGGTAACGAAGGTGCTCTACCCCACCGTTGCCAAAAAGTATCAGACCACCACCTCGCGCGTGGAGCGTGCGATCCGCCACGCTATTGAGGTCGCGTGGGATCGCGGCGACGTGGAAACGCTGAATTCCTATTTTGGTTACACCATCCAAAACAACCGCGGAAAGCCCACGAACTCGGAGTTCATCGCCATGATAGCCGACAATCTGCGCTTGAAGCACAAGCTATATTAAAAGAACCGCCGAGCGCGTCCCAACGGATGCGCTCGGCGGTGTATTTTAAATCGAATCTAATATTTAATTTTTATATCCTTCTTCCGATTTTCGCATAAATGTGGTATAATGAATGTGGCTTGAAAACATTCAGTTTTTTCCTCCGAATTATCAATGCTCTAAATATACCGTAGTGTATAAATGTTTTTGTAATTGGATTAACAGTTTACTATATTTTATTTCTAAATATTTACCGCTATAATGTAATCAGAAAGAGTAGCTACGATCTTTCAATCAAATTATGAAAGAAGGAATGAATATGATGAATTTTGGTCAAAAAATCAAGAAACTACGCACGGACGCAGGCTTGTCGCAAGCCACGCTTGCGGAGCATATTGGAGTTTCGGTTCAATCTGTATCTAATTGGGAATGTAATAACACCATGCCCGATATATCTCAAATTGTTCCGCTCGCAAGTATTCTTCGCGTATCAACCGATTACTTGCTTGGAGCTGGTTTTGACGAAAAAGCCGATCAAGAAACGCTTGTCCGCAACGTAAATACTGTTTGGGCGAATTATTCTGTCAACACCGAAGAAAACAATGCTGATATGTTGGTAGCAAATCTGTATAAAGAGTATCTGCGCAAATATCCTACCGATTATGAGGTAAAATATAAATGCGCGTTAGCATTATACGATTATCTGCTGGTAGGCAAAGTAAGAGCAAAATTTTATATTGAAACGGACACCTATGAATCCGTCTATACCCAGTGCAAAGCAATGCTGACCTCGGTTTGCAACAACACTTTAGACATAGAACTTCAGATACAAGCAAATCAGTTGATGATCGGGCTTATGCTCTTAAACGATAACTTTGATGAAGCTTTACATTTCGTTTCAAAGCTTCCCGCAATATGTGGATTAAAATCCGCGGCACAAAGCAAAGTATTTTACGCTCAAAAAGCAATCAGCAAAGCAAATCAAGTAAAATTGATTGCGGATAAAGAAAAATGTTTGGATTATTTGATGGCATTGTATGAAAGTGTGAATTCCGGTGTATATGAGAAAGACAAATCCATATTGATATTGGAACATGCCGAAAGCATTGCCAAAACGGCAGTATCTTTGTATTTGGATGTAACAATTCTTGGTGTTAATTCTTATGAAAAAATGCCATATTGTTATCTTATCACGGCATATACCATGCTGTGCAACACACATTTGGTGAACAACGATTATGATGCTGCATATACAGCATTGGATAACGCTGTAAAAACTGCTTGTGAAATGTATGTGTGGGTAAAAGGAAAGACAAAAAACAAAGAAATTTTAGCTGACTACAGGTTCTTTGCTGAGCGAACACCTCATTGGGCGTTTAGTTTTAGTGGCTTGTATTCAAGCGAAGATAATAATTTTACAGAGTCTGAACGATATAAAAACGCTATCAAGGAAATCGAGAAAGTTCTTTGTGGTGCTTGACTTAATATTTCACACGTTTAATTAATACGTATTATAAAATAAAACAATCGCCGCCGAGCGCGTCCCACCGGATGCGCTCGGCGGTTGTTATATTAACGTTCAAGGCTGAATGATATTCAACTTTTTATATCAGTTCCCCAAAATTACGAAAAAATATGCTATAATATAAAAAACTCAATTTTTTCAAATTCCTTTTACAGTTTTTCAAAATTTTGTCGACTGTATTTATGAAGCGCCTTTCAGACTATCAAAGAAGGAGGTGCGATATGGAGCTTCAAGTCAAAGCGAAATCCACGATGAGCGACGAGCAGATCGTTGAGCTTTATTGGCAACGCAACGAGCAAGCCATAAAGGAAACCGATATCAAGTACAAAGGCTTCCTGCTGTCGGTGGCGTATAACATCGTCGGCGACGCGCGGGACAGCGAGGAATGTCTGAACGATACGTATATCGGCGCGTGGAACGCGATGCCGCCCGCAAGACCTACACTGCTCCAAGCATTTCTTGCTACTATCACGAGAAGAACGGCGATCGATCGCTACAAGGCGCGAAAGCGACAAAAGCGCGTTGCGTCGGAGCTTACGGTATCTCTGTCCGAGGTCGAGGAGTTCATTGCTGACGATGATACGTATTCCGAGGTG
Organism: Eubacteriales bacterium; assembly: GCA_045544735.1. Taxonomy (GTDB): domain Bacteria; phylum Bacillota; class Clostridia; order Oscillospirales; family CAG-272; genus CAG-390. The sequence goes on along the minus strand of JAZPZM010000037.1, from coordinate 9,115 downwards.
AATGCAAAAGAGCTTGGGCGTGTTATCAGCGATTTCGTCCGTGCATTACCCGACCGTCGGATGTACGTCTTTATGAGCAGATATTATTTCGCGCGTCCTATAAAGGAAATCGCGCGCTTGCTCAAATGCAGCGAATCAACGGTCAACAAGGAGATCGCGACTATCAAGCGCGAGCTTAAGGAAAAGCTTGAAAAGGAGGGCTATTATATATGAAAGAAAATGAGTTTTTGGACGGTGTAAGCAATATTGAAGCCGACGTTGTGGAACGCTTTGTTTTGATAGATGACAAGCTTCAAAATAACACGAATAAATCAAAATCAAAGGGGTTATGGCTTCGCATCGGGGCTGTCGCGGCGTGCCTTGCGCTGATACTCGGCGCGGTGATCGTCGTGCCGATGTGGAGGGATGACGGCTCCGACGTTACTACGGAAGCGCCAACTACTGAAAAAACATATCGCATATATTTGGGCGCCTCCGCATCTGCAGAGACTGTAGATATAAAAAACTCATCAGATCGGGTAAGTTTTGAAGATGCAAGCCAAAAAACCTTCTCATTTTCAAGAGATACAATATTTGATAATTCAGATCTTGTAGGAACTACCCGAAAACTAAATATCGGCGATAAGAGCTATAGTTTAACCTATAGCAAAAGCTATAGAACCAAGCTGTATTCATCGGAAAAGTTTAAGCCTTATGCAGAATTCATTACTTTTAAAGCCGACGACCTTTCGGTTTACTATCGGGCTGACGACGGGGCTCTAATTTTCTTTTCGAACTTAAACGTCGGCAACTTAACTGTTAGTGGTGAGTTAACCGAAGATGGCGCAAAGGCGCTCGCGCTTGACACTATCATATCGTTGTACGGCGAAAGCGTTGCCCGTGAATACGTTTTAGATGACATCGTTTTTACAGACACACCGCTTACAAAAGCATATACCGTTGTGTACACAAAGTATGTATACGATATACCTACAAATGATAAAATCCAGCTATCTTACAATATGCAAGGGGACTTGGTCACAGTGAATGCGAAGCTGTTAGGTGTTTATGATGATGCTACTGATCATCTGAGCCCCAAACAAATAAACGAAGCCAAAGCCGTCTTAAATGAAGCCTTGGCTGATGATTGGTCAATATTAACCGTCACGTTAGTTATTGATTCGTTAGGAGATTATTATTTGAAGGCGCAGACTGCCAAAACCGCCGCTGACGGAATCGCTGCCGCTGAACTGTTTATTGGTATCCAATAAAAGTTATAATATAAATCAACTTCACATAGAGAAAGGCGAGCATTTTGCGCTCGCCTTGTGTTTTATTTTCGCACATTTTTCTCAAAAATATGTTATAATTATTTTTGAAAAGTGTAAGATTTCGGTTTTTCATACGAATATAATAGTGAATCGATTCAAAAGAGAGGTGAGAAAATGGAGGACAGTAAGTTACTTCGATTGCTACATAAAGACCCGAGCGCCGGAATGGAACAGTTAATGAATCAGTATGCAGGTCTTGTTTATGCCGTGGTCAAAGGCAAACTTGCACAGTCTTTCTATGTTTCAACCGATATTGAAGATTGTGTGGCAGACGTGTTCAGCGAGTTCTACGCGGAGCTTGCGAAATATGACCCGAAGATCTCAAGCATAAAGTCCTATCTTTGTGTGTTGGCTCGTTACCACGCGACAGACGTGGCGAGAAAACGCGAGAGACAACACGGTGATGTTTCGCTTGACGACGAGGACAGCTTGGTCCAGATTGTCGACGATTTCACCGTAGATGGTGATCTTGCCGAGGATGAGCTTCGCCGCGAGGTGTTTGGTGCAATCAAGGAGCTTGGCGAGCCCGACTCAAGCATCATCATACGAAAGTATTATTTCGGTGAGTCGTCAAAGGAAATTGCAAATGCGCTGAAACTGACGATATCCAACATCGATACGCGCACACACAGAGCCTTGAACAAATTACGAAGATTGTTTGGAGGTAAAGAGGTATGAAAAATAAACTGAATGAAATATTTGACGAAGCAAAGCCGCAGGAGATCGATCAGTTCTCGGATGAGTTGAATGCTCCCGAATTGCCCGATGAGGTACTTGCTTCTGTCAAAGGCAAGGTCTATGCCAAAACAAATCTGAAAAAAGAAAATAAAAACGCCAAGAGCGTATGGCTTCGCATTGCGGCGGTCGCGGCTTGTTTCGTGCTGGTTTTGAGCGCGGTTATCGCTATTCCTATGTTACAAAAAGCAAATTTGCCCGATGTTCCTACTTGGGATACCGCACAATATTCGGCAGAAGACATAGCCAAATTATTCGACTCAATGAGATATGATGGTGTGGCGACTAATGCTTATACGAAGATATATGTTCCTGATAGCAAGTATTTATATATCGGTAATATGACTGATGATGAATACCTTAAATTGTATCAGCGCACACAGATAAACAAAGAATTGAACGAAGTGGAATTTAAGACCTTCATTGATGCTTTTCTTCCTAAACTGGCCGAATCGCTCGATGCGCCCGTACCAGAATACAATACCAAAGAAAACAATTATAGTACCGGTAGCAATCTTTCTGTCAGTGTTGACATCGGTTCTTATCATCTGTTAGCATCTCAAAATTCTCAAAGAAACTCATTAGGATTAAGCAAGTTGGAGGGTAACAGGCAAATCGTTATAGACGGAGAAACAATTCAGATTGATCAACGTCTCTCTGATGAAGAAATATTAGATTCTATTCTTTCAATAAAAAACAAACTATTCGGAATTTTCGGTATATCTTTTTCTAATGCAAAAGTAGTCAGAAACTTTGATTCCTATACCAAGCATGGAGCAGAGTTCGTCGATATTTACTTTTATGACGAGAGCGCACACGAGCTCAACTCATCACAACCAAGACCGGTAACTGATTATATATATATCAGCTTCGATAATTTTTCCAACTATTCGGGTGATATTGTAAGTGACAGCATGCTTACGGTATCCAGCGTATACTATTTCAAAAATCGAAGCGATCTTGGCAATACCCCATACGATATTGTCGCAAATACAAAAAGAATATCCATAAGCGAGGCTGAGGCATTGTTGTATAACGGGTATGTTTTTGGCGGTCACTCTTGTCCTTTGTGTATGAGGGCTCAAGACAAAATAGACTTTGAAGGCTATGATTTTGTTGATATTGAATATGTGTTCGAATATAGTAACAAAAACGGAACACCTTCGATCGGGATCCCCTTCTATGCATTTTACAAGAATATCGGAACTTCTGAGAATGGAAATACCATCTACGCAAAAACCTATGTGCCTGCGATAGAGGTCAGCGGATACGAAGAGTATTTTGAAAGTCAAAAAGGTAAGCACCAAAACAGTTGGGGAATAGAAGCGATACCAAGATAACTTAAGGGGCTATCTCATTTAGCGCAGAACAAAAATACAAAACAAGTAAAGAAAAAAGACCGTTTTTTTCGTCCAAAAGGATGAAGAAAGCGGTTTTTTTAAGGTAGAAATCCTCACGGATTTCGATTTTTTATACGTATTTTTTAGCCGCGATTTTGCCATCACGCGTCCCCTCGTACCCCGCCGACGACAAAATCGCGACTTCTGCATCTAACTGAGACAGCCCCTTGTTTAGTTTATGCTCTCTGCCGTGCCGAGGAGAAGTTCGGCGTGCTCGGCGAGTTTTTTTAGTCTGTCGTGACCGAGGATCTTCCTTGCTCGGCGGAGCTTGCGAAGGAAAGCGTCTATATTGTCAAGGTCATCCGCCTTCATTCCGCTTCCGATGGCTATGACGTTTCCCGCGTCTATCCAGCGCAGATATCTGCGGCGGCGGCGCAACTTGAGCGTGGTTATCGAGGACAAGTCAAGCTGAGCCTTGTAGCCGAGCGAAAAAAGCTCCTCTATCGCCTCGGGGCTATATGCGCCGACGTTTGCAAGCAATGGCTGATAGTCGGCAAAACGCAGCTCCGCAAGCGTATCAAGCAAGTCCGCTTTCCATTTTTTGCGCGGCAGCTTGACGAGCAAAAGACGGCTTTTTCCAACCGCGAGGCTTGATAATTCGGGGATATTTGCCATATCCGTCGTAAGGTCAAGCTCGGCGGCGGCAAACATCGCGGGGGCGTGCTTCATTCGCGCCGACGAGAGATTTTCCCTTGCGCGTTTTTCCATTTCCGCATAAGCGCGCGGCGGCGTTTTATCAAGGCAGACGTCCGCCGTGGCAACCGCCGCGGCAATACCCGACACGCGAAGGGCGTGCATAATATCGGCGGCATCTTCCCTGCCGTGCGCCCCCGCCAAAAGCGGCAAAACGTGAGCGCGCAGGTCTATTATATAATCGTTTTTTACGTTTCTTTTCATTTTTTCTCACTTGCTTTCGTAGTGAGAACATTGTACCACACAAGCGGCGCTTTGTCAACTTCATATTTTGCCCGCTATCTTCGTGCGAAGCCCCGCGATTATCCTTTTTTCAAGCCTTGATATGTAGGATTGCGATATGCCGAGCAGGTCTGCGACCTCCTTTTGCGTAAGGTCGCGCGCGCCCGTAAGTCCGTAGCGAAGCTCGATTATCTGACGCTCGCGCGGCGATAGCGACGCTACGGCGCGGCGTATCATACGCCTTTCCTCGGCGGCGGCGAACTCCTCGCAAACGCCGTCCTCGCCCGTGTCAAGCACGTCGGACAGCAAAAGCTCGTTGCCGTCCCAATCGACGTTAAGCGGCTCGTCAAGCGACACCTCGCACCTTTGCTGATTGTGCTTTCTTATATACATAAGTATCTCGTTTTCGATACAGCGCGAGGCGTAGGTGGCAAGCTTTATTCCCTTTTCGGGGCGGAAGCTCCCGACCGCCTTGATAAGTCCCATAGTGCCGATGGAAACGAGGTCCTCGATGCCGATGCCCGTGCTTTCAAACTTCCGCGCAATATACACCACAAGGCGCAGATTGTGCTCGACGAGCAACGCCCTTGCCGCCTCGTCTCGCGGCGAGGCGGAAAGACGGCAAAGTGCCTCCTCCTCTTCCTCGGCGGAGAGCGGCGGCGGAAGTGTGTCGGGTCCGTTGACGTAATATATTCCGCCGCAAGTGAGGCGGTCGGCTATTTTTGCGGCAAAATACCGCAAGCGCAAAAAGATAAAGTTTAACATTTCATTCTCCAATCCGCCATGACGGCAAAAATCAAATCAAGCCCGCTGGAATTATCGCCCTTGCCTCGCCCGCGGACAATCGGCGCGGCAGAGGTGCAAGTAATACGTCGACCTCGGCGCTTTTCTCCCCGCAAATTATTTTTACGGAGCGCGGCTTGACCGCCGCAAGCACCGCGCTATCCCCCGAAAGCGCGCCATCCGCGGGGATAAATCGCAAGGCGGCGGCAAGCTCGGGCGCAAGCTCTGACGCGGCGGCAAGAGTGCAGTTTTCCCACACGGCGCAAAGCTCCTCTGAAAAAACGGGGCGTACCGCATCAAGCTCGCAAAGAATGACCGCTCTGCCGCAGAGCGGGTCGGTCAGGAGATTTCCGCTATCGGTAAAGCCGCGCATGCTGACGCTCCCGCGATCCGTCGTAACCACCACCTCGGCGCTTACCGAGGCTATTCGCATACGCATACGTCTGCCGCCGATAAGAGTTATCAACGCCCCCGCAACGGCAAGCAAGGCAAAGCTCCACACCGAGAGCCCGTCGCTTTCGGCACTATAGCCCCTATCCGCCCAGATGCGATTAAAAAAGCTATACAGCGCAGTCATAATACCGCCGAGTATTGCAGAAACGCCGCCGTAAAGCAAGGTGTTGACTACAAGCCCCTCCCTGCCCATCGCAATAGCGCAGATAAGCACCACCCAAGCAAGGTCGATAAGTAGCGCGAGCGCGTCGGGACAGCTTATAAAAAGCGCGGCTACCGCGTACGCGCCTCCGAGTGCCGACGCCGCCGCCGTGCGAAAAAGGCGCAAGGGTCTGTGGCGCACGCGGCAGACTATGTAGAAGCACAGAAAATCCATACTGAAATTTATTAAAAACAAAAGGTCTCCGTAAACGGTCTGACCCATGGGCATCACCTCGTAAATATTATATTCCGCCGCGAAAGCGAATTATGTCGCAAGCGAAGTGTCGAAAAAAATATTGCACTTGGGCGAAAAAATCCGCTTTGGCGATTGACTTATCATTTTTTCTGTGATATAATAAGAAAAACTATATGTTTCGGAGGATCATCATTATGAAGCGTATTAAGACTTTAGATACCAAGAACCTTTGCGAGAGCGCAAAGAACGGCGGTTGCGGCGAGTGCCAGACCTCCTGCCAGTCTGCTTGCAAGACCAGCTGCGGCATTGCTAACCAGCAGTGCGAAAACAAGAAGGCAAGCAAGTAATTCTTGTAATAAGAAACGCCGCCTTTTAGGCGGCATTTCTTATGCACAACTTTTTAGGAGATTTATTATGATACATAGCTATAAGCTTGGAGGACTTAACATAGTCCTTGATATTTTTTCGGGTTCCGTCCACGTTGTCGACGACGTTGCGTACGACATTATCGGTCTTTACGAGAGTCACAGCCGCGACGATATAGCAGACCTTATCCTTGCAAAATACCCCGACAGCCCCGACGTAACGCGCGAGGAGATACTTGAGTGCTGTGAGAGCATCGAGGAGCTTCGTGCGGCGGGTAAGCTGTTCACCCCCGACACGTTTTCCGACAAGGCGGACAAGCTTAAAGAAAAGACGTCGGGCGTTATCAAGGCGCTGTGTCTGCACGTTGCGCACACCTGCAACCTCAACTGCTCCTACTGCTTTGCAAGTCAGGGCAAGTACCACGGCGACCGCGCGGTGATGAGTCTTGAGGTGGGCAAGCGCGCGCTTGATTTCCTTATTGAAAATTCGGGAAGCCGCCACAATCTTGAGGTGGACTTCTTCGGCGGTGAGCCGCTTATGAACTTTGACGTTGTCAAGGAACTCGTTGCATACGCGCGTCAGCGCGAAAAGGAAACGGGAAAGAATTTCCGCTTTACGCTGACCACCAACGGCGTGCTTGTTGACGACGACGTGATTGAATTTTCCAACCGTGAGATGAGCAACGTAGTGCTGAGCCTTGACGGAAGAAAATCCGTCCACGACCGCTACCGCGTAGACTACGCCGGCAACGGAAGCTGGGAAAAGATAGTTCCGAAGTTCCAGAAATTCGTAAAGGCGCGCGGCGATAAGGGCTACTATATGCGAGGCACGTTCACGCACGCAAATCCCGATTTTCTTGAGGATATAAAGGAAATGCTTGACCTTGGCTTCACGGAGCTGAGCATGGAGCCCGTAGTAAGTGCGCCGGGTGACGAAGGTGCGCTGACGGACGAGGACCTCCCCATCGTTATGGAGCAGTACGAAAAGCTCGCCGAGCTTATGCTTGAGCGTCACCGCGAGGGCAAGCCTTTTACCTTCTATCACTATATGATAGACCTCAAGGGCGGCCCTTGCATTTACAAGAGGATATCGGGCTGCGGCTCGGGCACGGAATACATGGCGGTTACTCCTTGGGGCGACCTTTATCCCTGCCATCAGTTCGTGGGCGAGGAAAAATTCAAGCTCGGTAACATCTGGGACGGAGTTACCAACACCGAAACGCAAAAGGAATTTGCATCCTGCAACGTTTACGCGCGTCCCGAATGCGCCGACTGCTGGGCGAAGCTTTATTGCTCGGGCGGTTGTGCCGCTAACGCGTATCACGCAACGGGCTCGGTGCGCGGCGTTTATAAATACGGCTGTGAGCTTTTCCGCAAGAGAATGGAATGCGCCATTATGCTTGAAGCCGCAAAGACGCTTGACGAAGAATGAACACGCCCATCAGCGATTTTGTGAAAAAATACGCAGAGAGCCGCGCGGTGCGCCTGCACATGCCCGGACACAAGGGGCTCGGCTCTCTCGGCGAAGCGCTTGATATCACCGAAATAGAGGGCGCTGACGTGCTGTACTCGCCGTCGGGTATAATACGCGAAAGCGAGGAGAATGCCTCTGCGCTATTCGGTACGGCGCGAACTGTATACTCCACAAGCGGCTCGTCTACGTCCATTCGCGCGATGCTCTACCTTGCCACGCTTTGTAAGAAGGGCGAGCGAGCCGTCGTTGCCGCGGGCAGAAACGCGCACCGCGCGTTTTTGGACGGAGCGGCTCTTATTGATTTTGATGTCGAGTGGCTTTACGGTGAGGAAAGCGATAATATCGTATCTTGCCGCATCACTCCCGAATATCTCGACGCTTTTCTTGCGCGGCGCGAGGTAACGGCGATCTATCTGACAAGCCCCGATTATGCGGGAAATATGCTTGATATCGCCGCGCTCTCCGAGGTCTGCCACCGCCACGGCACGCTACTCCTCGTTGACAACGCGCACGGCGCGTATCTGCGCTTTCTTCCCCTCTGTGCGCACCCCATAGACCTTGGCGCTGACGCATCGTGCGACTCGGCGCACAAGACCTTGCCCGTGCTGACGGGTGGCGGATATCTGCATATCGGCAAAAATGCGCCGAAAATATTTTCGGAGCAAGCCGACAGAGCTATGGCTCTGTTTGCCTCGACGAGTCCTTCGTATCTGATACTTCAATCGCTCGACCGTGCAAACGCATATCTTGCTGACGGCTATCGCGAAAGGCTTGGCGAGTTTGTCGAAAGGGTTGCCGCGATGAAAGTCTGCCTTCCCTTTGAAACGGTAGGAAGCGAGCCGTTAAAGCTTACGCTTGCGCCAAAATCTTACGGATATACGGGAACGGAAATATCCGAAATGCTCTTACGCGCGGGGTTCGTTTGCGAGTTTGCGGATGCTGATCTTGTGGTGATGATGCTCACGCCCGAGCTTTCGGACGGGGCGCTTACGGCGCTTGAGGATACGCTATGTAGCATACCGCGCCGCGAGGCTATCAAGGAAAAAGCCCCCGCCGCGATTGTTGGAAAGCACGTTACGTCGCCGCGTGAAGCTATATTTAAGGTAAGCGAGGAAGTGGACGTGCGCTCCGCCGTGGGCCGCGTGCTTGCCGCCGCGTGCATATCCTGCCCGCCCGCCGTTCCGATAGCGGTATGCGGCGAGCTGATAACGGAAGAAACCCTCGGCTTGTTTGAATACTACGGAATAAAGACCGTGCAGGTCATAAAATGACGAAACGCCCTC
>JAZPZM010000036.1:0-9855 GCA_045544735.1 Eubacteriales bacterium | reverse complement strand
GAGAGCGTAGGTGGGCGTTTTGGTATATTTTAAATCAAAAAACGAAAGAAAAGCAAAGAAGTCGGAGGGATGGTTATCTCTCCACTTTCTTTTAGCGAATTTTTTGAGATTCATGGCAGCAAATTTAAGCCTTACCCAATTTGAAACTTGAGCGAGGCCGCGGTAAGGAGTATAACGCATTGCGTGTTTTTCTTTTGCATCCGCAAAGACACGCTCGATCGTCTCCTTGCGTTGCTTGTATAGGTCGGCATATTGGGGAGTGTATCTCGCATCGTCTGCAAGCTCCTCGTAATCCTTCCAGATATGTCTTTGTACGACCTTTACGCAATCCTTGGAATGTGTGCAAAGATGTCTCGTCGGACAGTTCTTACATATCTCAGGATCACTCTTGTATTCTCTGTAGCCGTCCTTGTTAGTCGTACTGTATTCAAGTGTATGAAATTCGGGACAGATGATGCAATCAAAATGCTCGTCATAAACGTATTTCCACCACTCATGTCCGCCTTTCATTGTCATAGGTCTCTTGTATGCCGTGCTGAGAACTCGGTAGTCATCAAACACTTTCTTGCAAATGTGAGGAGTTTTGTATGCGCTGTCTGCTACTACGGTCTCTACTTCGGGAAATCTCTCTGTTACTTTGTCATATACGTCATCAAATGCTACGCTGTCGTGTACGTTTCCGGGGGTCACTACGGTTTCAAGTACGTATCCATGCTTGTCGCAGGCGGTGTGTGCTTCATATGCAAACTGTCTTTTGTGGTCACCTTTTACAAAAAGTCCGCTGTCGGGGTCTGTAACACTTTTAGTGACCGTCTTCATCTTCTTGCGGCGTTCTAACTTCTTTTTTGATGTATTTTTGTTGGGCTTTGACGGCTTGGACGGATCGTTGTTGTCATCATCATCGCGAAAAGGCTTTTTGCCATGATCCTCTCGGTCGGCATTAACTTCTTCCATAAGCTCCTTTGCATACCTTTTAGATGCTACGGGAACTTCCTCTTGAATCTTCTTTTTGTTATTTGCGTTTGCTTTGATGTGAGTTCCGTCTATGAATACGGCGGTTGGTGACAGATATCCTGCCTCTGCTATCTCATTCAATATCCAAGCGAATATCTGATCTACCGTTTCGTTTGTGAATCTATGCTTGAAGTTGTAGCTCAGTGTAGAGAAATGCGGTGTTTCATCCTGCAAACTATATCCGAGAAACCAACGGTATGCCATATTCACCTCTACCTCTGCCGCTGTTCTTCGGAGCGAGGGCAGTCCGTACAGATGCTGGATCAATACCATCTTCACCAACACAACAGGATCTATGCTCGGTCTTCCATTGTCTTCGCAATACAACTCTTCCACCATTTCATAGATCTTGTCAAAATTAACTGCTGCGTCTATTTTTCTAAGCAAATGATCATTTGGCACAAGGTCTTCAAGCCACACCATTTGCATTATTTCTCTTCCGTTTTGTCCTCTACTTAACATTCTTTCACCGCCTATCTTTTCTTGCTTCTATTATACCATATTTCACGCAAAAAAGCCACTCCGTAGAGTGTCTTTTTCGACAGGCTGTGCTTTTTGCCTTAAGGCAAAAACCTACCTTAATATTTTGCGCAAGCAAAATATATCATTCATCATGCGCCGAAGGCGTATATCATATTTCGCGTAGCAAAATATATCATTCACAATATCTTATCACCGCCGACAAGAGGTGCGCCGCGTCGATGCGCGTCAGCCTTGCCGTCGCGCTGACCTCGCCAAGCGGGAAGCCGCATTCGGTCACGGCGGATATCGCGCTTCGCGCCCACGCGGGCGCGCGCTCGCCGACCGAGGCGGGAACTGCGCCCGTCAGCTTGATATCAAGCACCGCCGCGGTAAGTGCCGCCGCCTCGGCAACCGTTATTTCCTCGTTTGGCATAAAACACAGCTTGTCGTCAGATATCCACCCGTGCACGTAGCCAAGCTCGTATGCGGCGGCAACGTACGCCCGCATACCGTCGGGAATGTCCGCGTCATCGGCAAAGACGGTCTTTTCCACGCTCGGAAGCTCCTCAATTCCCGCCGAGGTCATAAGCGCGGAGAGAAATTCAATGCGGCTGACGCTCTCGTCGGGGGCAAAATAATGCTCCTCACCGAGCTTATCGCCGTCCATTACGCCCGCCTCGGTCACGTTCAGCGCGGCGGTAAGCGCCGCGCCCGAAACGTCGGCGTATTTCACCGAGGGCAGATATCTGCTCACGCTGACGCTTACGGTCGCCTCGCCCTCGGCGTAGCTTCCGTGCTCGTCGCAAAGAACGTAGGAAAAGCTGTCCTTGCCCGAAAATCCGTCCTCGGGCGTGTAGACGTACGCGCCCGTCGCGCTGTTGGTTACCGTTACGCTTCCGTGCGCGGGATAGCGCGAGATGAGGTAGTGCAGAGCGTCACCGTCGGGGTCGCTTCCCGCAAGCACGCCGCCGTATTGTTGGGCGGCGTACGCCTTTGCATTCAGCGCGGCGGCGCTTGCCGTTTTGAGCGTGGGTGCGGAGTTGGTGCGTGCCGCGTCGGTCACGGTCACTCTGCACACGAACTCGTAGGGTGAGCCGTCCGCCGTGTACGTGAAAACGGTGCTGTCGCCCTCGGCGGCATCGGACGACGCGGAGAAGGAAAGGCGCGAGAGATTGCCCGCGCGCACCGACTGTCCGCTCGGTATCACGATAGAGCCGACGGTAAGCTGTCCCTTTGACGTGTCGGGGTGGCTTTTTACGGTTATGAAGCCGAGGTCCTCAATACCCGTGGCGAGCGCAAAATCCTTCGTGGTAAACTGCGCCTCGCCGCCGCGCGGAACGCTTACGCGCATCTCGCAATCCGCCGCAAGCACCAAAAGTCCGGGCGAGAGCAGGGCGCTCTCCGCCGCGCTTGCGCGAAGCGTGGGCATAATGGGGATAATAAGTAAAAGGGAAATGAGCGCCGCAAGCGCCTTTGGGAGAAATCTTTTCATATTTTCACCTCAAATAAGATAATTCATTAAATGATATAGAGTTTGGAGCGGAAATATTCTTGCAAAAGTACGCTTTTAATGATATAATATATAATGAATACGCATAAAAGGAATTGTAAAATGGAAATAAGAATGACCGCCGCCGACTCGGGCAGGAGCGTGCTTGATTATCTGCTTAAAAATATGAAGCTTTCTACCCGTTCTCTGCGTCGGCTGAAATACACCGAGGGCGGTATCACCGTCAACGGCGAGTCCGTTACCGTCCGCCGCGTACTGCGCGAGGGCGATGTTCTCCGACTTGACGTGGGTGACCGCGAATCGAGCGAGAACGTCATTCCGCGCCGCCTTCCCGTTGACGTGCTTTTCGAGGACGGGGAGATAATAGCCGTAAATAAGCCTGCCGATATGCCCACTCACCCCTCGCACGGACACCTTGACGATACGCTTGCAAACGCGCTTGCGTTCAAGGCAGCGGTGCGCGGTGAGCGCTTCGTTTTCCGCCCCGCCAACAGACTTGACCGAAATACAAGCGGCATAGTTCTCGTTGCGAAGGACCAGATAAGCGCGTGCCGACTTTTCGAGCAGATGCGCGCGGGAAACGTAAAAAAGACGTATATCGCAATTCTTGACGGTGTGCCGAGCGTTCTGCGCGGCACGGTTGACGCTCCCATCGCCCGCGCCGACGAGGGCGTGCTTATGCGCACGGTCAGCGACGAGGGCAGGGAAGCGCACACGGAATACAACGTGGTTGCCGCGTCGCCCGATAAAAAGCACTCCCTCGTCGTGCTTCGTCCGCTCACGGGGCGCACGCATCAGTTGCGCGTGCATATGGCGCACTTGGGATGCCCGATGCTTGGGGATTTCCTCTACGGCAAGGAAAGTCCGCTTTTGCCGCGCCACGCCTTGCACGCCGCACGGCTTGAGTTCGACCACCCCGCCGACGGCAGAAGGATGCTGGTGTCATCCCCCCTGCCCGACGATATGGCGGCACTCTGCGAAATGCTTTTCAGCGAAAGGAATTAATAAGTTATGGAAGAAAAAGATATAAATATAATTGAAGAACCAACCGAGCCCTGCCCGCCCGAGCCCCAGGCGGCAGAGTGCGAAAAATTGCCGCGCTGGTCGAAGGTGCTTTATATGATCGCGGGCGTTGCGGCTGTGGTGTTTGTTACTGCCGTTATCAGCCCCACGTTTGCCGATTTTTTTAACAGATATATCGGCTCCGTCGTCAGGGGCGTGCTTGCGCACGCAACGGGGTGGATACCCTTTTCGCTTGCCGAGGGGCTTATACTTCTCGTTCCCGCCATCGCCGTAGTGGTGGTCGTCGTGGCGAACAAAAAGTACACGGACACGTGGCGTCAGGTGTTGTGCTTTATCGGAATGGCGGCTTCCGTCGCGTCGATATTCTTTTCGCTGTTCGCATTCGGCTTCGGTACGGGATATCACGGCACGGGGCTTGACGAAAAGCTCGGCGTGGAAAAGCGCGAGGTGTCAGCCGCAGAGCTTCGCCACACGGCAGAGATACTCGCGGAGCTTGTCAACGCCAACGCCGAGGAGCTTACCTTTAATTCCAAGGGTCAGGCGATAATGCCGTATTCCTACGACGATATGAGCGCAAAGCTCGTGCTTGCATACGCAAAGCTTTGCGACACCTACGATTTTATTCCGCGCCTTTCCTCGCGCGTAAAGCCCGTAATGCTCAGTAAGCCTTGGACGTATACGCATATTGCGGGCGTGTATACCTATTTCACGGGCGAGGCGAACATCAATACGAATTTCCCCGACTACACTCTGCCGTTCACCGCGGCGCACGAAATGGCGCATCAGCGCGGTATGGCAAGGGAGGACGAGGCGAATTTCGTAGCATTCCTCGTCTGTATGCAGTCCGACGACGCATATATAAGATACAGCGGTGCGCTCAATCTCTATGAATACGTCTCAAATGCGCTTTATGTGGCGGATAGGGAGGCCTACGTCGAGCTTTACACCTCGCTTTCCCCACGCGCAAGACTTGAAATGTCGGCGTATTCCGAATTCTTCTCCGAGTACGTTGATTCCATTGCCTCCGACGTGGCGGGCGCGGTAAACGATACGTTTTTGAAGCTTCAGGGAACGCAGGGTACGGCAAGCTACGGCTTCGTTGTCGATATCGCCGTGGCGTATTTCAGAGATAAATAATATAATGTAGTGTAGAAAGCTGTGCTTTCGTGAAAAAAACGTCGGATATTCTTATAAATTTTCTCAAACCTCTTCCATTTTTGATTATTATGTGGTATAATTAACAACGTATATGTTTGCTTTTTGCAAGCTTATTTTGATTATTTATCCCTATCCCAAAAAACGACTGAGAAAAGGATTTCCATTATATGAAAAAGATTCTGATAAACGGCGGCAGACCGCTTTACGGAAATATAAACGTCAGCGGTATGAAAAACGCCGCTCTGCCCATAGTTTTTGCAAGCATTCTCACCGCCGACCGTTGCGTAGTTGAGAATTTGCCCATCGTCAGCGACATAGAGCTTTCTCTTGAAATACTTCGCAGAATGGGCGCGACCGTTGAGAGGATCAACAAGTCCACGGTTGCGATAGACACTACTAATTTTGAGGGAAGCGTTTCCCCCTACGACCTCGTTTCTCGCCTTCGCGGCTCGACGTATCTGCTCGGCGCGGAGCTTGGAAGATTTGGCTGCGCTAAGGTAGGCTTCCCCGGCGGCTGTGATTTCGGCGTACGCCCCATCGACCAGCATCAGAAGGGCTTTGAGGCTCTTGGTGCAAAGGTCACTATTGAAAACGGCTGTAACTGTATAACCACGGGTCCCGCAGGTCTTAACGGTACTTCTATTTATTTTGATATCGCCTCCGTCGGCGCAACGATAAACGTAATGCTTGCCGCAGTTATGGCAAATGGCAAGACCACTATCGACAACGCCGCGCGTGAGCCGCATATCGTTGACCTTGCGAACTTCCTTAATATGTGCGGCGCAAGGATAAGCGGTGCGGGAACTTCCGTTATCAAGATTCAGGGCGTGGAAAAGCTCCACGGCTGTAACTATACTATAATCCCCGATATGATCGAGGCGGGAACTTACATGGTCGCCGCCGCCGCTGCGGGTGGTCGCGTATGCGTTCGCGGCGTTATTCCGAAGCATATGGAGACCGTTAGCGCAAAGCTTGTGGAAATGGGCGCAGACGTTGAGGAATTTGAGGATTACATCGTCGTTGCGCGTGCGGGCAGACTTAACCGTACCAACGTAAAGACGTATTTCTACCCCGGTTTCCCCACCGATATGCATCCGCAGATAAGCGCACTTCTCGCGACCGCCGAGGGAACGTCCCTCGTTACCGAGAGCGTTTGGGAAAACCGCTTCAGATACGTGGATGAGCTTATTAAGATGAACGCAAACATCACGGTCGACGGCAGAACGGCGACTATCGTCGGCGTTCCGAAGCTCACCGGCGCACCCGTAAAGGCAGTTGACTTAAGAGCGGGCGCGGCTATGATAATTGCGGGACTTTCCGCCGAGGGCGTTACCGAGATAAGCAAGGTCGAGTCCATAGAGCGCGGCTACGACGACATCGTAGGCAAGCTTGCAAGCCTCGGCGCGGATATAAAGATGGTTGAGGTTCCCGACGAGGAAAGCGCACAACCGAAGGCAAATTAAAAAATATCGGGGCGTTGCGCAAACGGCGCTGCGCCCCGAAGCGTTATCAGACTATCAGAGAGGAGAATAAAAATGCTTTTATACAACACGCTTACAAGAAGAAGAGACGAATTCGTTCCCATTGAGGAAGGAAAGGTCAAGATATACACCTGCGGACCTACCGTGTACCACTACGCACACATCGGCAACCTGCGCACCTATATGATGGAGGACATCCTTGACAGATATATGCGCTACCTCGGCTACGACGTAAAGCGCGTAATGAATATAACCGACGTAGGACACCTTACCAGCGACGGCGACACGGGCGACGATAAGATGCTCAAGGGCGCAAAGCGCGAGAAAAAGACGGTTATGGAGATAGCAAAGTTCTATACCGACGCTTTCTTTGCCGATTGCAAAAAGCTCAATATCCGAATTCCCGACGTTATCGAGCCTGCGACGTCTTGCATTGACGATTTTATAAACGTTATTTCCTCGCTTATCGAGAAGGGATATGCGTACGAGGCGGGCGGAAATATCTATTTCGACACCTCGAAGCTTGAAAAATACTACCTTTTCAACGATTTCAACGAGGAGGACCTTGAGGTCGGCGTGCGTGACGGCGTGGAGGCGGACTCCAACAAGCGCAACCGTGCCGATTTCGTGCTTTGGTTTACCAAGTCGAAGTTTGACGATCAGGAGCTTAAGTGGGACAGCCCTTGGGGCATCGGATACCCCGGCTGGCATATCGAGTGCTCCTGCATCGCGATGAAGCACCTCGGCGAGTACGTGGACATCCATTGCGGCGGAATTGACAACGCCTTCCCCCACCACACCAATGAGATCGCGCAGAGCGAGGCGTATCTCGGTCATAAGTGGTGTAATTGGTGGATGCACGTTCTCCACCTTAACACGAATTCGGGCAAGATGAGCAAGTCAAGCGGCGAGTTCCTTACCGTTTCTCTGCTTGAGTCAAAGGGCTACGACCCCCTCGTTTACCGCTTCTTCTGCCTGCAATCCCACTACCGTAAATCTCTCGTTTTCTCATACGAAAACCTTGATAACGCCGCCATTTCCTACAAAAAGCTGGTGGCAAGGATAGTTCCTCTCCTTAAGGACGAGGACAAGACGGTTGACGCCGAGGCGCTTGCTGCGCTCAAAAAGCGCTTTACCGACGCGCTTGACAACGACCTTAACACCTCGCTTGCCGTTACCGCGCTTTACGACGTATTGAAGGCGCAGTGCAACGCCGCAACCAAGCTTGCCGCTATTGCCGACTTCGACACCGTTCTTCAGCTTGACCTCATCGCCGCCGCACAGCGCGTTATCGACGAGGAGGAGAAGGCAAGGGCAGAGAAGGAAGCCGCACTTGCCGCAGACCCCGTTGCGCGTGCGATCGAGGAGAAGATAGCCGCGCGTGCCGCCGCAAAGAAGGCAAAGAATTTTGCCGAGGCGGATAGGATCCGCGACGAGCTTGCCGCCGAGGGTATCGTTCTTATTGATACCGCCGCCGGCACTACTTGGAAAAAGGCGGAATAATGAAAAATCTTTTCGTTAAATACCGCGAGCTTATAATGTATATAATCTTCGGTGTCGTCACCACCGTAGTGTCCTACGGCGTGCGCTTTGCCGTGCTTTACGGCGGCGGAGCGATGTTCTCGCTCTCCGACACCGATGCGGGCTTTGCCGCCGTGCGCACCGTTGCGATATCGCTCGGCTGGATAGCGGGCGTTACCGTGGCGTTTATCACCAACAAAAAATGGGTGTTTCGCAACGAGGACAAGGATAAACGCTCGCTTTTGCGGCAGATATCCACGTTTTGCGCCTCGCGCCTCGGCACTCTGGGGCTTGAATACCTTATCGGCGTAGGGCTTCCCGCGCTGCTTATAGCTTGCGGATACGTGCCGTTCACCGTTATTCTCACCTTCACGCCCGACTTGATAGCGGCAGGCGTTTCCGCCGTCGTCGTTACCGTGGCAAACTATTTTCTTTCAAAATTCATCACATTTAAAAAGAAAGACTGAAAATGAAACTTCCGATAGCGATACAGCTTTTTTCGCTTCGCAACGAGGCGGCAGAGGACCTTCGCGGCACGCTTGCCAAGGTCAAGGAAATGGGATATGACGGAGTCGAGCTTGCAGGTCTTTACGAGCGCGAGCCCGAGGAGATACGCGATATGTGCGCCGAGGCGGGACTTGTTCCGATATCCGCGCACGTCGGAATGGACAGAATACTGCGCAAGCCGTATTTTGCCTTCGAGCCATACGTTCGCGTGGGCTGTAAGTACGTTGTAATTCCGTACTCGCCGCTTGAAAACTTCCCCCACTCGCCAAACTATAAGTATGCGAAAAGGAATATTGCCACCTGCGTCGAGGCGGCAGAGGACCTTGGACTTTCAGTGCTTTACCACAACCACAAGCACGAGTTCGTAAGGCACGGCGGCAAGTATCTGCTTGACGAGTTCCTTGACGATTTTCCACAGATCGCCACCGAGTTTGACGTGGCGTGGGTGGACGCGGCGGGCGACGATCCCGTGCGCCGCATACGCGACTACAAGGGGCGCGTGCCGATAGTGCATCTTAAGGACTATTACGGCGAAAAGGGCGAGGAATATTACGCTCTTATCGCTCTTGACGATCACGGCGAGCCGCCGAGTCCGAAGGGGCACGAGTACCGTCCGCTCGGACAGGGCATCGTCGACATCCCCGCCATAGTAAAGGCGGCGGAGGAGTCGGGCGCGGAGTGGTTCGTCGTCGAGCAGGACAATGCAACGGCGGGAATGACGCCGCTTGAATGCGCCGAGGCGAGCATAAAATATCTGAAAAGCCTTTGATGTTATGGGAGTCAAATGTATTTTTGCATTTGACTCCCTGCTTTTTTCTTAATTTTGAATAAAAAGTCTCCGATTGGCAAAAATATAGTTGAAATCGTCAGCCAAGCTGTACGAAGAACTACATTACAAAAGGAGTCATAAAATGAAGATCAAGCCTGAAAAGCCCCGAAAGAAATGGGGCAAAAAAGCGGACGGCGCTAAAGACGGCAAGGACAAGGGATACGTCGAGCGCGTCAACCGCACGGTCTATATAACGGTAGCCGTGCTTCTCATCGTGCTTGCCGTTGCGGTAGCCGCCACATCTGCGGCTAACAAAGCCAAAAAGGACCCGCCCCCAAGTCGGATCGTAGCCATGTCGTTCTGTGAGCCAAGGAGTTGAGTAGATTTCTTGTCTTCCTAAGACCGCTTGG
>JAZPZM010000035.1:0-6523 GCA_045544735.1 Eubacteriales bacterium | reverse complement strand
ACTGAGACGGCCCCTTTTAACGAGGGATTTATTTTGATAAAGCTTGATCTGAGGGGGGAGAGGTTGGATGTAGGATGTTTTTATTCAATGCAAATTTCATTGAATTCCCATCTTCTTTTTGATCAGTTTCAGTTCCTCTTTGAATTTAGGATTTCTCAAATCCTCATTCGCTCTCCACTCAGGTATCATATTCCAATACGGCGCGTTTGAATTCTCCTTGATACATTCAAGTAAGATAGGAAGTTGAATATGCAAATCCCATCCAATGCCTTTATTGCTAAAGTTGCGCGGCGCATCGGCATTGAGCAAATCCGTTTTTTCCTTGATTTTAAGGCTGACGTACGTTTTCCCACACTGATAACAAAGATAATTCGGTTTGCGAGCATCAATGCTTCTTCCGTAATGTATGGTATAAATATCCTCGTTTTGCTCAATCGGCATATTGCCTATGATCTCACATTCGCCATAATAGAAGATGTTATCCATAATCATTTGCGATGGCAGCATTTTAAGCTTAACAAGGGATTCAGGACTTACACTCGCGTCCTCGGTAGCAATATGATACACCGCCACGCAAAGAGGCTTGCCCATAAATACGTCCCAAAACGGAATTCCTTCTTTTCTCATTTGAGCATAATCGACAAGGATTCGTCCGTAGCCGAACAAATTGCGATTTATACGGAACCTGAAAAAATCGCCTTCTTTAAACTTTTGATGAATTTTCGTGAGCTTGGCGAATTCGTTGATGTCCCTAAGCTCCTTTTCCCCTGTATTTAAGCACCAATTATCTACCCACTCGGAAAAATCCGCAAGAGTTTTGGGCTCCTCCGCGTTGTATAAGGAGCGATAAAAGCATTGATCAGCAGTATTATTAACCACGGCAACATATCCGCTGTCAAATGAAAGCGTCATACCGATAGGCGTTTTCTTTGCAAGATTTGCGGACGTAAAGTTTTGAGGCTTTCCTTTATCGGTCTTTGGCAATATTTTTGTTCCATCGTCGGAAAGCATTTGATCTACGCCGTACTCTTGATACATCTCACGTCCGGCAGTATCAGACACTTGAATAACTTTAACTATTTTTAAACCGTCAAGGAAAGCGTACGTAACATAATGGTCATACGGACTTGCTTTGACCTCAACCTTCTTCCAGCTATCAAGCACGGGAGGGATAGCAAAGCACTTCCTTTGTTCGTTTGTAAGCTCAAACATTTTGCCGCTCCTTTGTATGGTGTCCATTACATTGTACCTTAATTTTGCGAACTTTTCAAGCGTTTGGCATCTCGCCGATATTTCTCATTCTCAAAAAATTGCTTAACGTAAGTGCACCGGAATAATACGGTGGATCAGAGAAAAACTTCAAAATGCTTTCAGTTGTCACCACGTTATACTTGTCAATATGGTCTTTGATGCTGTTCGGCAATTCAACCCTTCCGTGTAGCGACCATTCAGCAATATTCGGTAATGTTTCGGCGGTATAAATGCCGATATGCGAAATGCCCTCGCTCATATAATCAACCGCTGGTGCACGGAAGGTTCTCCAAAGAACCGCTACGAGAAAGTGCTCTTTGCCGTATGAGTTAAAACGGTTAAGAATAATGACAATTTTGTAGCCACCATTAAATGCAAAGGCATAACATCCACCGGCTTCAAGTCTATTGACCGCATCCTGTGTATTATCCCTGCAAACCTCAAGTAAAGGTGCAAGTGTACGAAACGCAGAGCGCTGCTCTTGAAGAGAAGATCTATCCTGCAAAAAATCAAAGATACCGCTGATGATGTAACGGCTTTTACCGAAGCACTTTCTTTGCATATTTTTCGGCACTTCGATGGAAGTTACCTTGATCCAATCGCGCAGGTTCGGCAGTGAGTCTTTGTCATACATTGTAAGGGATGAAATATTTAAATTCAAAAAATCAACTGTCGGTGTGTCCGAGACCTGCGAGAGTATTGCGATCAATCTATAATCGGTTTCCTCAACTTTGAGATCATCCAATACTACCGCAAACTTGTATCCGTTCTTGTATTTATAAGCATAACAGCCGCCAAGCTCAAGGTTATCAACCAGCTCTTGAGTATTTTCCTCGCAGTGATGCAAAAACTCATTCAAGGTCACGTAAAGAGATTCCTTTATCTCGGAACGGAAAGAACCTTTATCACCGTACATAAACGCAGAAACACCGAGAAGGCGATCTCTGTTTTTCGGAGTTACTGTAATATGTCCTACATTCTTGATCACCGAAGCTCCGAGAAAATCATCGGCAGTAACGGTAAACATTCTACCCATTACCTCTTGGCAGAAGTCAGTAGTTTTGAGTCCTTCCGCAGAGTATACACCGTTGAAAACAACAACCGTAACTTGTTCTCTTTCTTTCTGCGGCTTGAAGCGTTCAAGTATGCACATCACGCGGTAGCCGTTATCAAATTTATAGGCAAGGCAATCACCGATTTCAAAAGGTGGAAATGCTTTTTCAATGGGTGGAGCTGACCTCTTGCGCTTTCGCGGCTTCTCGCGGGGTGTTTGAAGCATGTTGAGAAACTTTTCAAGGTTCTTTTGACGCACGCTCAAGTCCTTTTCGGATGCTTCAAGCTCACGGTAAAATTCGATATTTGCTCCGCTTTCAATGATCTCTTTTACACGGTTCAAGACAAGCTCGGATTGCTCACAGCACATCCATTCCGCCTTTGCAAGCGCAAAATACACATCGTGCATCACACCGTCTTCATCGTCAAACTCAGCGTGATATTTTGCAAGAATATCTGCGGTTATTTCAGCAATCGCCTTGCCGTTATCGTATTCTTCCATGAAATTATCGTAATACTCGCAGAACTCGTCGCTCTGCGCCATTCCCATTCCCCAACAGCCCATAGTGGTTTCCTTTCTATATCTTATTTCAATTCGCTATAAACAGATATATAATTACATTGTCTTATATATTTTTATAGGGTCTGAGTTCACGAAGTTTATTCAAACAATTGTTAAATGTTTCTCCCAATTCTTCAGGTATATCTTCCGTCAATTGTTCTTCTTTAGCAATTGCGCATGATGCTGATTTCCACTTCATAAACAAGATGGCATTATCTAATTTTACAAAATCGGAAAAATTGCCGCAATACTTTAAATTTTCAATCGATGGAAAATTTTCGATTGTGAAATATCCGAAGGGTATTACAGGCTCTTCCGACAAATCAGCGATTGATGGAATTTCTTTGTAAAGCTTTGTCCATATCCAGCAATAGGATGCATATGTGGCATAGAATTTTTGTCTGGAAATAAAACATAACAATCGATATTTCCCGTCAAATTCGTACGCGAAGACATCTCCGCACTTGAATGAAGGTAGCTTAAGTTTATCAATTTTTATATATTTTTCAACTGGTATTTTGCGCTTTTTTGTTTTCCCACGCGGAATTATGAGAGCACTTAAAAATTTATCAAGATGCTTTTTCCGTATTTTCAGATCACTTTCTGTTGCCTCAAGTTCTCTGTAAAATTCAATATTTGCACCGCTATTTATGATTTGTGTTATTCTATCAAGTACTTCATCCGAAATGCCGCCACACATCCACTCTGCTTTACCAATGGCAAAATACACATCGTGTAATACGCCGTCATTTTCATCGAACTCTTCTAAATATTCGTCAAGAATATCTTGTCTGATATCAAGCAACGGTTTCCCCTCGTCGTATTCTTCCATAAAACGCTCATATATTTCACAGTATTCATCACTTTGCGTGATTCCCATTCCCCAACAGCCCATAAATGCACCGCCTTTCTTTTTCTATTATACCACAATTTTGTAAACATTTCAATCGTTTCGCTGGTTCAAATCCGTCTACAGACCCGAAATGGTCGAAATGCATCTGCAAAATTTCGAAACACTTTAGAGTCGAAAAAATGAAGCATTCGCTTCGCGAATATGAAGCACAAGCCTACGGCTTGTATGAAGCGGCGGCGTTGCCGCCATGAAGCGAAGCGCGCGGTATCCTTTCCGCGTGCCGAAGGCACGCTTCATAGGGCGAAGCCCTGCTTCACGAGTTGCTGTGCAACTCGCTTCATGCGCGTCAGCGCGCTTCATTGAAAAAAGCACTTGCTTGCGCAAGTGCTTTTTTCTGTGAAGTGTGTCCGATTTAGATGCAAAACCGTGTGTGGCTGATTTAGATACACACTGATTTTGCAGAGGGCACACTGACCCCTTGGCGATGATGGGAGTTAAAAGTTTCCGCGGTCTACCGGACTTTTAACGCCATGCTTGTAACGAGTCCTATGTAATCAGTCTTCGAAAATCACATCTTCAAAAGAACTATCTAATTCCTCGTATAAATCCGATAATATTTCAAATACTTTAGCCGATTCATAACAAAACACCCATGAAAGTGTTTTTATATCGAATCGCTCAAGCATATAAGCAAATATATTTTCTTTGGGAGAGAAAACAACAATTCGATAAGTATAGTGATCAAAATATTTTTTGGTAATTACGTTTGGATATTTATCAAGGGCGTCATTTTTATGTTCAACCGCATTAGCCGATAATATCTGAAATTTAGTAATGTTAAGAGCTGCAAGCTTTTTTCCACATTTGCTTGCCAATAAAAATGCGATTATTATTGTGAATATTTCTGAAAAAGCAAATGCTAAAAAAACAACGTCATCTAACTTAGAAAAATCAGTCAAGTCTTTTCCTTCGGTCAAAAAAACACACCATCCAATGTGAATAAATAGGAAAGCTCCAGCAATGATTGTTGCTATTAAATATTTGATGAAGCTTTGCTTATTTTTTTGATGTTTGAACTTTGCTTCTTCAATATTGATTGTATTTGAAGGATTTGAAATGTGTGACAAAATATATTGGCATAAATCTTTAGCATTCACTAAATTATAAATCCAAATAACACTGTCATCAATATACAATTTTAAATGCTTTCCTTGATTTTCAGCGTTTGCAATATTGTTTAGTTCTGTGTAGAGTTCTTCGCCCCACCCAAATTGCGCTTCGATTTTACCATCTTCAATTTTCAAAAAAGCCTTTCGGTTAAATTGAAAAACAAATATTGAAAGGAAACCAAACAACAAACCGAAAACGGCAAAAGTAAAACAGAAAACAGAAGATGCCGCATGGTTTAATTGAATTTCCTCTATACCCCACAAGGAAAAACGAATAGATATAAAAGATCCCGAAAGGATAAAAAACAGACAAAATATATATTTTCTAAGGGATTGTTTAAATTCTCCCTTCATGGTATGTCCCCTCTCTTGTTATATTTACCATAATTATAGCAAAAATTTGTAAACATTTCAAGTGTGGTAGTTCAAATCTGTCCACGGATTTGCTTCTGTGGGAATCTATATCAAAAAATGCATTTCGCCGGCTCGAATCTGTCTACAGGCCCGAAATGCCCGAAATGCCCGAAATGCATCTACAAAATTCCGAAAAACTTCAGAGTCGAAAAAATGAAGCGTTCTCTTCGCGAATATGAAGCACAAGCCTGCGGCTTGTATGAAGCGGCGGCGTTGCCGCCATGAAGCGAAGCGCGCGGTATCCTTTCCGCGTGCCGAAGGCACGCTTCATAGGGCGAAGCCTTGCTTCACGAGTTGCTGTGCAACTCGCTTCATGCGCGTCAGCGCGCTTCATTGAAAAAAGCACTTGCTTGCGCAAGTGCTTTTTTCTGTGACGTGTGTCCGATTTAGATGCACGCCGATTTTGCAGAGGGTACACTACCCCCTTGGTGATGATGGGAGTTGCACTTGACCGCTATCTTCCGGGGAGCAACGCCATGCTTGCAACGAAGTCCTATGTATTATTGAATCTCAAGGTGCTTACTGAAAAATTCGTTTGTTTCGGGGCAATTGATAATCTTGAAAAGATATTTGTTATCGGCATTTCTAAAAACAATATAGGAAAATCCCATCATACCGTAGCGATATCCACGAACACGGAAAGAATAACCGAGTACAATTTCCGTTGTTTTTATTTCATCAATTTTAAAGCATCTTTCTTTTTTGGAGAAAAAATAGTAATCCACAACGGTTACATTATTTCCCTCAATTTGAACATAAGCTTTATTCATGTCGGTTGTTACGATGATTGCGAAAGCAACAATAAGAGTAACGGGAATAAGGATTATGAGTGCCGGTAATATACTGCGGCTCATAATGGAAGTTGCAATTGCAGCAAACAGAAAGAGAGCTCCCATAAGGCTCCAACACAAGATTAGCATGGTTTTTAGTGTCTTATTAGTTTTTATCTTTGGAGTTCTATCGTGCGTATTGAAAATCATTTTCTCACCAGCTTTCTTTTTCTATTATACCATAAATTTGTAAACATTTCAACCGTTTCGCCGGTTTGAATCTGTCGAGGGACCCGAAATATGCGCAAAGCGCGGAAATGCATCTACAAAATTTTGAAATACTTTAGAGTCGAGTCATGACCACCAGCCGTGCTGGTGGCTTGCGGTAGCCCCCTTGGGGCATTTCACACGCTGAGCCTATAGGCTCGTCGAATTATCCCACACTTGCGGT
>JAZPZM010000034.1:0-2884 GCA_045544735.1 Eubacteriales bacterium | reverse complement strand
ATGGCCTTTTGGAGCGTTATTTGTCATAAGGCTGCGGCGCTGATTTGAAACCGCATTACCAAGTGAATAAACACAAACGGCTTCGGTTTGACCGTCTTCGGAATAGATGTATTCAATCGGCTGAACAACGTGCGGGTGACCGCCGATTATCATATTAACACCCATATTTGAAAGCTTTTGGGCAATTGTTTTTTGCCATGTGTTTTGGGTACGCTTATATTCGTTTTGGGCGTGTTTGTATGCGCCGTGTGTCTTTGCTTGTCTGCGGCGCGAAAGGCGCGTAGGGCGCGCCCTCGCGCTTGTGGGCGTTATTCCTCGTCGTCAGCCGCGTACACGTCAAGCTCGGCAAATTCCTCGTCGGTCATAGCGCGGAGCTTTTCAAGTGTGCGGTCGGCAAGTTCGCGCATATCCTCGTCCATATAAAGGAGCGCGTCGCTCATTTCCTCTATCAGACTTGCACGATCTTCGTAAATGTAAATGCTGATAAGGTTTGTTTCCTCAACGGTAAATCTTGTGTTCATTCTCATACCTCCAAATCGTTATTTTTCTTTTTGGTCGCCGCTTTTTTCGGGGCGGCTTTTTCTTTGCCCGTGTCCTTTTTAAGCTGTGCGCGGATAGATTGCTTTTCCTCGTTGGGCTTGCCCTTGCCGCCCTTTTCCTCTGCCTTTATCGCATTTGCAAGATCAACAAGAGAGATCGGCTCGCCCGCCTTTGCTTTTGCTTCCAATGCGTCAACGGTGGTCGTTTCTGGCGTGTTGTTGATAATACCGTCAAACTTGTTGTCGTTCTGCTCGATTGTGTCCTCAACGTGCTTTAAGGGATTTTCTGCGGCAACGGCGAAAGCCTGCGTACCGTTTCCCATAATCAAGTGCTTGCCGTCGTCGGACGTATGATGTACGCCGTAGCCCGCCGCTTCCATTTGTTCGCGGGTCATATCGGTAACGCTGAAACTGCCACGCGGCGTTGTGATCTTCTCGCCCGTCGTGTGTTCGTCGGGGATAAGCACTTGTGCTTTGTCGCGGTCAAGAAACTGCGGTACCTCACAGAAGCCGACGCTATCAACGTAATGTGCGCTAACGTCGCCGTCTTGATGAAGCACCACCACGTCGGAAAGCGCCAAACTGCGTCCCGTGTAATCTTCGGGAATGTCGATATTGAAACGTGTATAAATATCTTCAAGCGTCATATCGGGCGTAAGCGGCGCGGAGTACACCAATTCATAATTAGCGGGGTCAACGGTATGCCCCGTAGCTATCAATCGGTCGTATGGTTCAAAGACGATTTCTGCCGTCTGCTCGGTGTTTGCGATTTGGTAAATCTCAAAGTACGTTTCCTTTTCGACCTCTGCCTTAACTTGCGCTTTGTATGCTTGCAGTTCGGGGTCGAAGTCTGACCGCTTCGGAGCTTCGGGAAGCTCGTAGGTCCCGCTGTTGAGCATAGCGCGGCACTCTGCAACGTACTCGGTAATTGCCGTAAAATATGCCGTGTCAATGGGCGTCAGACTTGCGGTGTTATGTAGTGCGGTTTTCGCCGCTTGCTCCATTTCCGAGAGGTTGCAATGAAGCCGCAAATACGGGACAACTTCGCCTACCAAAAGCTCGCGTGTCGCTTTGTCTGCTTCCATAGCTTCGCGCCCCTCACTCCGCAATAGCTGATTCTGCCATTCCTCGTTGTTCAGATAATAGGCGTTGAATTTCTCAATGTGATCTATCAAGGATCCTTCGCCGTCGCCCAAGTCCTGGCGTCCCTCATACTGTTCGGGCTTGCCGTCAAGGGTGAAGTCAAGACGGAATTTTGTTTTATCGTAGCCGGGGGTATCTTTGTTCTGCGCGTCAAGAGCTTCAAACAAAGCGTTAGCGCGGGATAGGGGCATTGTTTCGCCGTCGCGGAGCTTGCCGTTTTCGCTCCAAATGATCGTAACCGTCGGCTCGCCTTTGGGGTCAAGTTCGGGCGGTACCGCTTCGCGCTCCTTTTGAATTTCCGCGATATGCGCGTCAATGCTGTCTATGATCTCGGCGGCGGTAGCGGGGGTAGTTTCAAGGGAGCTTTTCAGTTCGGACATTTCGCGCCCGCTACTCCACCCCGCAACGTAGCCGAAAGAGTAATCAGACGTATCAAGCCCGTAATGCTGACAGACGGTGTATGCGACGCTTTCCGCTTCGACCTCGCGTGTGCGTCTGTCGGGTCTGTTCGCCCGTTCCTCGGCGGGGGCGTTAAGGTCAATATCGTGTAGCTTTGCGTGTGCGATTTCGTGTATTGCTGTTTTCAATGTTTGCAGTTCGCTCATACCCTCGTCAAGAGCTATGCGCTTGTCCTCAAGGTGATAATAACCGTGTGCGCCGCCCTCGATCTGCTCAAAGGCAATCGGGACGGGAGAGATCTTTTCAAGTGCGGCGAAAAAGTCCTTGTAATTCTCCACGCTTCCGAGCAGTTCATCAACGCTGAGCGTCGGTAGCTCTTTTCCCTCGGTCTGCGAAACGTCATAGACGCATACCACCTTAAAGGCGGGTATGGTGATTTCTTTTGTTTCGGTGATTGGCTTGCCGTCCTCGCCTATGATCGGCTTCTTTGTGTCGGGGTCGAGCTTTTCCGCTTCGGTCTTGATCTTATAAGGTGCGGGGGCAAAAATGCGTATGCCTTGTTCGCCCTTTTTGACGTTTCTTTCAATGCCTTTTCCTTTCCAAGCGTTAAAGCCCATAACAAGTGAAGCGTCGGGCTTTTGCAACGCGATCAGTACCGTATTGTTAAAGCTGTAATTGTGGAATTTCGACATTACGTTTAGATACTCTTTGACACGCTCGCTATTGAATAAATCCGCAATGCCTTGTTCCAGACGGTCGGTAATTTCTTTCAGTTTTCCGTTGGGGTCGGTGGCTGTCGGAAT
>JAZPZM010000033.1:0-1585 GCA_045544735.1 Eubacteriales bacterium | reverse complement strand
TCTTGTAGAAGGAATAAAAAACCCGCCCAGGGCCAAGTCCGGGTGCGGTTCTTTTTTGCCGCTAAAGCGCGTCAGATATCGTATTTTGCTAAAATCTCGCTCGGCGTTTTCTTAAGGAGCGAGAGTATGGGCAAAGTGCCGAACAAAAGGCTGATAGCCGCTATCACGGCAAGTATCGCGCCCGCGTACCACAAGGGGTAGAAGAACAAGCCCTCGACGAGCGAGGAAAGCCCCATTGCCATATACAAGAACACACTTGTAGCCAGATATCCCGCGAAAACGGTGAGCGCACACAGAACTATTGCCTCGACAAAGAACTTGAAGGCAAGATTTTTCTTCGACACGCCGATAGCGCGGTAAACGCCGACCTCCTTTATGCGATTCATCAGCGACGAGCGCATAATAAAGTACATACAAACGCACATCAGCACGAGCACCACCGCCATAGCGATAAGGCTGCTCACGATTTCGCCAACGGACTGTTCGATAATGCCATCGAAAATCGCGTCGGGGCTCAATATAGTGTTGTATCCCTTGGGAGCGGTAAGGCTTGCAAACTCCTTTTCAAGCCACGCCTTCGTCCTTGCGGGGTCGGTGGAGTGAAGCACCGTATAGGCAACGCTGCCGTAATATACGACGTCGCCGGAGTAGTCCTCAATGCCCTTTTCAGGAATATATCCCATAACGTAGTTCTGATCCTTCGCCGAGGGATGCGTTTCGCCAAGTTGCTTCGCGGCGGCGATGAAATCCTCTTGGCTGACGAGATACGCGGAACTATTTATATACCCGCGTCCGTCCCACTTGAACTCGTAATAGTAGTTATCCAGCGAATGCTGAAGCTCCTCCAAGCCCCTGAAGCTGTCGTACACGTCGTTCAGCTCCTTTTGCGAGGGATATCTTCCATACTGCGCCTTGTACTGCCAAGCCTTATAATAATCCTCGGAAAGATAGAAAAACTTAACCTCTTCAATGCCCTTATCGTTATAAAGCCAAAGGTTTAAGTCCTCGGGAGAAAACATATAAAGCTCACGCAAAAACTCGTCGCACCTGTCGTAGTAATAATCGTAAAACTCGTAGTAACGCTCCTCTCTCACGCGCTCAAGCTCGCGGCGGAACTCCTCACTGTCGAGTGCGAGGCTTGGATTTTGCGTCTTTACGATATTTTCAAAATATGCGTATTCTTCAAGCTTTTCGATGCCGTTTTCCTCAAGCCAAGCGCGGTAATCGTGAATTGCACGCTTTATCGCGCTGACCTTAAGCTCTACGCCGTTTATCTTTATGCTCTCGCCAACCTTGGGGTACTCAACGTCTGCTCTTGCGTTTTTAATAACGAGCACCGTCTCACCCTTTTTGACCTCCATACCGTAATCGGAAGCCAAGAAGAAATAAGCGTTGTTGCCGACGTTCCTTGCAAGCGTAAGCTCGTGGGCGTACACGGCAGTTTCGTCCGAGTCCACGACTCCCGCTATGCGCAAGGGCGAGCCGCCTATCGGATTTGCCGAAACAAGACCAATAAGGTCGCTGATATCCTCGATATATCCGAGAGTTGATTTTTCAAGCAAGCCCTCGGCTACCTTACGGGAGA
>JAZPZM010000032.1:0-15102 GCA_045544735.1 Eubacteriales bacterium | reverse complement strand
AAATATGCCTATCAAAAAAAAGAAAAAGAAAAAATATTTATATATTCCACCATAAGTGGTTCTCATGAATGGAAGAAAAAACCACAAGTAATACACACCAAGAAAAAGCTCCGAGAGATGTATGTAGTTGTTTTTAAACTTAATTTGTAGTGTTGTCATACTTTAAACGATCTCTACTCCCTCCATTTTAGAATATTGCGTGCTTTAGTTACATAATCCGAAAGATTACGATTACGAAATTTAAACTCTTTTTTCTTCTATTGTCTTTGCAACCGAATCGCAAACATATTTGAAATAAGCATCTCTCTTAACGTCCAATTTCTTTGCTTGAAAATCCTGAGCCCGTAAAAAAGATCGTTCAGAATATTGCTCCAAGCCCTTATCAAGCATTTTTTCAATTGTTTCTGCAATGTTATTTACGGATTTTCGTTTTACGATACAGTCATCCGGAAGCAATTCCGGAATGCCGCCGGTTCTTGCGCCGATTGCAGGACATCCTCTGCTCATAGCTTCCACCAATGCACGGGGCAATCCCTCCTGCAGGCTGGGCTGAACATAAATATCGCATTGATCCAGAAGTCTGAACACCTCATCGTGCGACACAGCGCCTGTAAACACCACCTGGTCCTCTACCCCGCATTTTTCCGCAACCTTTTTCAGATAGCCGGGATCCCCCTGACCAACGCAGTAATATTTCACACGAATCCCCATTTTATTCAACAACGGAATGGCGCGTATGACAAAGTGATGTCCCTTATACCAAACATTGACCGCGCCGCTGGTCATCAGGGTGATGTTGCGGGAATCAGTCTGCGCGATTTTTTCGTTGCGTTTTTGACGGACTTCGCCGCTGATTTCATCTATAACCACATCGGAAACACCTACTGTTTTGTTTTTGCAGGGATATCGGTTTTGCAAAAACTCCTCCGTAACATACAGCGCATAATCCGCATTCCACAGAGACTTCTTTACGGCCCAAAGCATAACCGGAGCTGCCAATTTGCCCATCAGTCCATGATTCCACAAGCCATCCCAGCCGCAAGACATAACCTCTGCAAAAACCGGCTTATCCAGTTTACGGGCAACCGAGCAGACAAAAGCAGAGGAAAAGGAAGCGAATCGGGCCAGTATCAAATCAGCCTTTTCAACAGCTTCCCGCACCATACGGCCTTTTCTGTGTAAAAGTCCGTCCCAGTTTGTAAGAGGCGTGATTTCCTCCACCATATCCGTTATGTCAATATCATATCCCACAGGTAATTCCGAAGTTTTAAACGGACAGCAAAATGACAATTTCCCAAAATGATTATGATATCTGTTGAGAATAGAAGAATATGCAAATTTTGTGTAGTATCTATTATCTTTTTGATAAATCGGGAAATCGGTTGCCAATAAAACTTTCATAGTGTCCTCATTCTATCATGCGTTCATATCATCAAAGTATAAGCAATACAACAAAACACTTAAACTATAGCTACTACAATACTTACTGAATTAACCTGTAATTTTTTCAGGTAAAACGAATTTTTCACCAAGGGTCATATCAAACTCTCTGGGGTCAAAAACCACATAACCGGTCCAGGGATAAAATGTAAGTTCTCCGAAATATGCCCGATGATTTACCCAATACAAATCCACTCGCACGCAAGGAAATTCCTTGGACAAATCTTCCGCAATGCGCTTCATTTCCTCAAGTCCCTCAGGTTTAGGGACCACATCGCCAAGTTTGTCGCAATCCGTACCCACATCAATGTAATTCCAATCGGCATCATAAATGTTTCTTTTATGACCAATGTATCTATCTGCATCGAAAACAATGTAATGAACTCTGCCGTCAAAGCACAAAAACTTATAATCGTTTATACCGTCATAGATGTTTTCTTTATCTTCCAAAAATTCTTCTACGATTATCCGCGGCGTAATATCCTTATACGCCCATTCTCTGCCCAACCCATAGCAATCCCGTTTCAACCACTCTCTTAACTCATCCTGGGCTTTTTCTATTTGGAATTTTGTCTTGTCCTTACAGATAATATTTGTGCCGCTTCCGTTTGTCGTTTTAATCACAAATTTATCCGGCAGGTCTTCGTATCGAATATCCTCAGCTCTGTCATATACGCCGTATTCATGGCAAGCCAAATCTGGATAACCACGAGCTTCCAAAAATTTCCTGACAAGATGTTTGTCGGCGCACACAGTCATCAATGGGTTGTGATAGTTAAGCTTATACCATTGTATTTTTTCCGTATAGGTCTTAGGCTGCTTTAAATTCAGTTTTTTTCCCATTTTAATCCTATACTGTAAGCGAACCATTTTCTTATCCGGTAGGAAACGAAGCAGAGATAGAATTTTATATCTGATTTTCGCACTGCGAAATATTTTTTTATAATTATTCATTTCAAACCTCTATTCGTGTTGCAGCTCTTCCAGATACTTGCGCACAACAATTTCCCGGTTGAACTCTTTTTCCACCTTTGCCCGTGCCGCAAGCCCCATCGCTTTTTTCTGTTCATACGGAAGATTGATAAATCTTTCCAGTTTGTCAATCAGATCATCGCTGTCTTTGGCTTTGACTACGAACCCGTTGACCCCGTCATCAATGATCTCCCTGCATCCGGCACGGTCTGTTGTAACAATCGGTCTGCCGCTGGCGCAGGCCTCCAGCAGCACGTTGGACATGCCCTCCGGATAGTAGGTAGGATGCACCGTGCAGTGAGTCACTTTATGGATGGCTGCAATGTCTTTTACAAGGCCGTGATAGATCACCGTTTCATCATCAACCAGCTTTTGCAGCTCACCGTCATACTCAGGCTCGCAGGCCCCGCAGATATGGAATCTGGTCTGCGGATACTTCTTGCGGATTACCTTTGCAGCTTCCAGATACTGGTCGATACCTTTCTCCTTCATAATCCGGGAAATAAACACAAACTCTACCGTATCTTCCGTCGGGTAGTCCAAAGCAGAATATTGATCCACATTCACGCCGCTTCCGGGAAGCATGTCTCGTTTTCCATCCGCCAATCCACGTTCAGCAAAGAAACGCTCATTCTCGCTATTTTGGAAGAAAACTTTTTTTGCCCCTGGCAAAGCAATCTTGTACAAAAGCAACGTGACTTTTTGTAACACTCCACCGTTTTCAACTGCGGTGCCCAGTCCCGTAATATTCATAATACAAGGAATTTTCAATGTTTTGCAGGCCATGCCGCCATAAATGTTAGGTTTAATAGTATATGAAAACACAATGTCTGGACAAATCTTCCGAATAATTTGTTTGTATCTGCTTATTAACTTTAATTCTGAAAGCGGATTTATTCCGTGCCTTTCAAGTGGCGTATCAATGAAGATGCATCCCATATCCACAAGTTCCGAAATAAAGCCTCCGTTTGGCAAGGAAATGAACACCTCACACGGCTCGGCGCTTCTACTCCTCAGGAAGCTACCTGGATTCAATAGTTCACTGATCAGCTCTTTTCTGAATTTATAGAGACCAACATCATTGTTGGCTAATATCAAAACTTTCATTAAATTACGTCGTCTTTCTTTGTTCAGCCATGATGTTTTATGTTCTCTGCCGGCACCCCTATATAAGTTCCATTTTTTTGAACATCACGAACCAACGCAGCCCCTGCACCAACGATACAATTGGGGCAAATCTCTATGTTATTGATAACTGTTGCGCCGATGCCGATGTGCGTTTCTTTGCCGATACGCACGGTTCCGCCGAGGGCGGCGTTGGGAGAAATATGTACGTAATCCTCGATAACGTTATCGTGCTCAACAACCGCGTGAGTATTGATTATACAATGGCTTCCGACCGTTGCGCAAACGTTGATTACCGCACCTGCCATAACCACCGTACCCTTCCCAATCGAAACGTGAGTGGCTATCTGAGCGGAAGGATGAATCAAGGTGACCCAATTTACGCTATATTTTTCTGCAATTTCTTTTCGTACTGCATTATTGCCTATGCCGATAATAAAATCCGTTTTTCCGTCGTTAAGCTCGGTAATATCCGCGCTTGTTCCGATTATGGGAAGATCCAAGCGCGTTCCGACCGCGTCATCGTCGATGAAACAGATATCGGTATAACCGTTTTTTAACGCGTTGTCAGCAATCGCTTTTCCATGACCGCCGGCGCCGATAATGATCAATCTATTCATGCGCAACCACTTCTGCCTCGATTCCCATAAATTCTTCCATTGTAGCACTCGTTTCGCTGGTAATGCCTTTATGTGCAAAAACAGCCTTTACGGTTTTCAGGATGATTTTTACATCTCCGAGGAAAGTAACGCGATCGACGTAATAAACGTCGTATCTGAATCGTTCCTCCCATGAGATAGCGTTTCTGCCGTTAATTTGTGCATATCCCGTAAGCCCCGGACGTACGTCGTGTCGCCTGCGTTGTTCCGCGGTATATCTCGGCAAATAACGCACAAGCAACGGTCTTGGTCCGACGATGGACATATCGCCCTTCAGTATATTGATGAGCTCGGGTAATTCGTCTATTGACGTAGCACGAAGAAGCTTACCGTACTTGTTGAGCCTTGCTTCATCAGGAAGAAGGTTTCCGTTTTCGTCCTTTGCGTTGCTCATCGTGCGGAATTTTATCAATCTGAATATTTTTTCTTTTCCGTCCTTCTCTTTTCTACCCGGTCTGCGCTGAGTGAAAAAAGGATTACCCTTCATTGCGATCGCGCCCACAAGAGTCAAGATCAGCAATATCGGAAAGAGCACAAGGAGTGCCGTAAGGGACAGTATAAAATCAAGAAATCTCTTAAAAAATCTCGCGTACATTACGCATGCCTTTCTTTCTCAAAAGTCAATCAAAGCAACTTCTGATAATCTGAATGATCTTATCCTGCTGTGCGGTGGTCATTTTGATGTCGCTGGGCAGACACAGACCTCTTTGGAAAATATCAGCGCCTGCATCATTTCCGTCCTTAGTTACAAAGCCGTGCGTTTTATAAATGGGCTGAAGATGCATCGGCTTCCAAACGGGTCTTCCTTCAACGTTATATTTAGTCAAGGTTTCAAGAATCTCGTCGGGGCACGTCTTACCCGCTTCTTTTTCGTAAGAGGTTTCGTTATCGCCTCTGACCTGCTTACACATTGCGTCCTTGTCGATCAGCATGCAGGAAAGCCAAAAGTTGGGCTCCATTGTGTCCTGATCGTAGGGATTCATCGTGATAGGCAGATCCTTAAATCCTTCTTTATATCTTTCGTAAATCGCTTTTTTGCGAGCTATATGCTCCTCCAGATGCGGGAGCTGACCGCGAACAACGCCTGCAACGATATTGCTCATGCGATAGTTGTAGCCGATCTCCTCGTGCTGATACCAAGGCGCTTTTTCGCGGCTCTGCGTAGACCACTTGCGCGCCCTTGCGGCAGAATCCCCATCATCGGTCAACAGCATACCTCCGCCTGAGCCCGTGATGATCTTGTTGCCGTTAAAGGAGATCACGTTGTACAAGCCAAAGCTACCCGTCGGCCTTCCCTTGTATGTAGAACCCAAGGATTCCGCGGCGTCCTCGATGATAATTGCGCCGTGCTTTTGGGCTATTGCACAGATCTCGTCGTACTTGGCGGGAGTTCCGTAAAGGTTGACGACAACGATAACCTTCGTGTTGGGATAAAGCTCAAACGCCTTTTCAAGTGCCGCGGGATCCATGTTCCACGTATCGTATTCCGTGTCAACGAACACGGGAACTGCTTTTTCGTATAAAATTGCATTTGCGGTCGCACCAAAGGTCATATCCGTACAAAATACCGTATCGCCCTCTTTCACGCCCGAAAGCTTGATAGCAAGGTGCAAAGCCGCCGTTCCGCAAGAAAGAGCAACGGCGTATTCACATCCGAGCTTTTCTCTCATTTGGCGCTCTATAGCAACTAAATTCGTACCTTCCGTCGTTATCCAGTTAGTGTCAAACGCTTCTTTTATGTACTTTAATTCGTCGTCATGCTTCGTTGCCGTGGCGAGCCAGATTTTGTTTTCAAATGCCTCAAAATTCATTATATTCTTCCTCTGCGTCCTAAGAATACGATTGCTCTGCTTAACCGCATTCCTCTATTTGCATTTTTTAGTGGAAAACACGGATAGCCGAGGCGTGTTTTTCACACGCTCGGCTAAAAAGATCTCGCTTTATATTTTGTTGCATTTGGCGGGATGAGGCAAGTTGGAAGTCGGGTCCTGTTACTCGGCTGCTCTGCTGTCTTTTCCCTCTACACACAAAATAAAATCAAAATCGAATTAACCGTGATGACTTGCAAAAACTGCATTTCTAATATGACTGTGTCAAATCGTCCGAAGCCGATAAGGCATGACGATTAGTTGTGGGTATGGGTCTATCGGTGGCTTTAAATTGGCTGTCATTTCTTCTCTTTGTAAAAAAGAGATACCGTTAGCTCTTTCAAAGCCTTCTCGTCGGGATAAAACTCGACGAATTCCTCGCCTGCCTTTGATTCGCCTGCGATTTCCCGTATGCCGAGAAATTCGTAATTCTTAAATTTCTCCGCAAACGTTTGCATTTTTTGGTTCGATGAATCGTAGACGACGTAATCGTCGGTCTTTTCGACCATCTTGATAATAAAGCCTTCGTCTGCCTCCATACAAGAAAGTGCCTTGTCGTAGAGTGCGTTGACGTATTGCTGCTGACGGAGCATTCGCGTGCTGTTTGATGCGTCCTCAAGGCCGTATCTCGAACGCACGTAAGTAAGTGCCTGCGTTCCCGTCAACTTGACGCTCTCGCCCTTGATAAGCGTGGAGTCGATGCCCGTGAAATCATCGCGAACAACAAGCTCAACACCACCCACGAGATCGTTGATTGCAGGTACTGCATCCATTGTTACAGCCAGATAGTGATTCACCTTTGCTCCGGGGAGCAGGTACTCCACCGAATCCTTCGTGTTTCCGCATCTGATCTTATCGTTGTCGTCGTTTACGTAATTGTACGCAAGCGCAATCTGCAAGGTATAAGTATCAACGACGGAAGTACCGCCGACGGCAAGCTTATTCACCTTCGTCATGGTGTCGCGGTTTATATGGAGCGCAGTACACTTTTTATTTTCATTATCAAAAACGAAAAGCATCAAAAAGTCTGCCTGAACGCCGCTTTCGTGCGAATCTGACGAGGTCGCGCCCTCATATCTGTCAAGTCCCAGCACCAAAAAGGTTTCAATGTTTTCGTTTCTTACGTACTCTTTTCCGTCGTACTCGATAACGCCGTAATCGGTGTCGGAGCCCGAGAACGTTCCGTTGCTCCTTTCCCACAGCTCCGCACAAAGCAAGACGGCGGTTATGAGAAAAATGATAGCAAAAGCAATTATTATATATTTAGTGTAATTTTTCTTTGTTTTCATATCTGTCACAACCGCTCTTCGTTATTTAGTGAGCCTTCTGCTTCTTGCTCTTGGCGGCAAGAACGATGATTACCGTCGCAGAAGCAACCATAACGAGAGAATATAAAAGTATCATAGAGCTATCACCCGTACCCGGCTCGTCAGATGAGCTACTCGTATCAACCACTATGGCGAAGGGAGAAAAATCATCAACGGAGAAAGAAAGGCTCTTGCCGTCGTTGATAACCTCGGCTCCCGAAACGAATTCCCAAACGCCGTCCTTGTTCATGTGAAGAAGACCAACGAATTTGTCAAGAGTATCCGCGCTAAGAACGATCTCGTGCCCCTTGTGAGTGTCGTGCGAATCACATCCCACAACGTGGATATCAAAAAGATCGCTTACTGCCAAATTGGTAGTATCAACACCCATCTCCGTTGCCAAAGCTGCCAGAGCTGCGTTCAGAGTGGTAAGATCGTTTGTACCCGCTATGGTCGAGTATGCATGCTCGATGAGGACCTTCAAATCCTCGGGGAGCGTGCTTCTGTTGATATAAGGCGTAATGACGAGACTTGCCTCGCAGCCTGCGAGAGAAACAAATCTCTCTATTCTGGGTGCGGGGTTTTTAGAGGGGCTCTCGAGGAAGCTTCCGGGGGCGGCAAAAGCACTGAGGCTCATACCCACTGCCATTACAACCGCTAAACAAATTGCTAATACTTTTTTCATTTTGGTACCTACCTTTCTGTTCTGTAAAAAGCTGAATATTTATTGTCTGTTCGTTTTGAGCAGGAAATCTCCGTACTCATTCATTTGGGTTACGTACTCATTGCCAAGCTTTTTTCTGATGATATCAAATGTCTTGGCGAGATTTGGGGGGCGCGACGTTAGGTTATGACAATCGGAGCCTATTATGTGGATCATTCCGTCCTTCAAAAGACTGATAGCCCTTCGTCTTGACGAAAATGACGCAAAAAAGCTTGCGTTTGCCTGGAACATTATGCCACATTCGCTCAGCCTCGCCCACGTAGAATGGTCTTGGAGCTTCCAATACCTCTCCGCGTGCGCAAGGACTACTTGAATACCGCTTTTAGCAGATAACTCAAACAGTTCTCTGATCATAAATTCCGTCCATTTACTAAGCGGCATTTCCAATAGTAATAATTTTGTGCCCTCTATTCTCAAGGAGGAAAGCCCTTCCATTCGCCTTACGCCGTGGTAGTATTTTACCTCAGCTCCGAGAATTATTTGGGGCAAGCCGTCTGTCGTATCTGCTTTCAGCTTATTCATGGCGACGGTGCGCCTCGACAAAAACGAATCGACCGACTCGTCGTTGGCGTAAAAGTGCGGTGTTGCCACAACAACGCTTACGCCCTGCGAGCGCTCCAGATTGAGAAGGGATATGCTTTCAGCCACGCTGTGGCTTCCATCATCCATGTTGGGCAGAATATGACTGTGCCAATCTATCACGACTCTGTATCCTTTGAAGGAGTTTTGTAGTACTTGTAATATTTGTATTTTTTGTACTTCCCGTATGAACCGCTGCCCGATTTTGCTTCGTTCATAACGCATCCGAGAATGTTTACGTTTGAAAGCTTAAGCTGTCTGAAGCAACGCTCAAGCTCCTTTTTCTCGGTGTATTCCTCACGGATCACAACGATCATACCCGAAATAAGACTTGAAATAGCAACCGCATCGGATACGATGTTAACGGGCGGGAGGTCTATAATAATATAATCGAACATCTCGCGGAATTTTGCAAGGATGCTTGCCATTCTGCTTGAGCCGAGAAGTTCGGAGGGGTTCGGGGGGATATCTCCCGACGGGAGAATGAACCAGTTGTCAATCAGGGGCGACTTGAATTCGGAAATCTGCGCCCCTCTACCGCGTAAGAGGTCGGCAAGTCCGGGCGAGCTTTCTATCTCAAGCTTTTTGGCTATCGAAGGAATACGCAGGTCGGCGTCTATCAAAAGCACCCTGCTTCCCTTTTCGGCAAGCACGTACGAGAGATTAACTGCCGTCGTGCTCTTTCCTTCTCCACGCATCGAGCTTGTTACGCCGATGACGGGACATTTCTCATCCTCGGGTAAGGTGAAGTCAAGGTTTGCCCTGATCACCTTGTACTGCTCGGTAGCGGTAAATTCAAGATTTTTATGGAGTGTTTTTTTGTTTTCGCCACTTCCCAACAAAAAATCATTGTGGCGTTTCTTTGAAAAGAGCCCCATTTACGAATTCTCCTTTCCGCCGTCCGACGTTCCCCGTTGCTTTTGAGAGTAGTAGAAATAGGACTTGCTGCCCGTGTCAAGAAGGTTCGGTATCTTACCGAGTATCGGATAGTCATAGGTTTTGAGGATGTATTCCTCGTCGTGGATGGTGTCATCCATAAGCGCCGTTGCAGTAATTGCCGCAACCGCCAAAAATGCGGCAAGAATAAGACCGATGGCGGTATATTTGGTTATGCTGGGTGCGACCTTTTGAAGATCGGGGATCGCGGAGTCAACGACCTCCATCGATGCACCGTCAATGATCTCTGAAATTCTCATAGGGAGAACCTCTGCGATCGTGTTGGCGATCTTGCTTGCCTCGTATGGATCTTCGCAGGTAACGGTTACGCGCATTATTTCGGTATCGTTTGAAGGGGCATAACTGATCATTTTGGAAAGTTCCTTCCAAGTATAATCAACGTCTGCCTTCTCTATCACGCGCTCAAGGGTGCTACGGCTTCCAAGTATCTCGCCGTAGGTACGAACAAGGCTCTGCGCCGCGCTAAGCTCCGAGGAGCTGATACTGAAATTCGTGTTGCCGAGCGAGAACGAGCTGTTGTTAACGTACAGCTTGATGTTTGAGGAGTAGGTCGGCGCGATTGCAAAGGCAGATATTGAAAATCCTATCACAGCTCCCAAAAAGCCGCAAAGAATAATAAGCCACGCTTTCTTCCAAAGCGCCTTGACGATATGTAAAATATCGATCGTGTAATATTCGTTTGCTTTATTTTCCTGTTTTTCCATTTGTTTTTGCTCCTTGGATTCGTCAAAAGCGCAGGTAGCCGCGCATCCTACAGTCAAAACCACATGCTTGCTTTTTGCCGTGGCAATTAAACTAAAAATATAATTAATTATACCACTTTTTCCTTTTACTTGCAATACATAATTAGCACAATTTTGGGGAATTCTCAACGTTTTTTTGGCTAACATGCACAAAAATGTCTCTTATGCGCGCTGTATTCATTATTTTGAAGTCGTAAATCAGGCACTGCCGCTTTTGTTGGAGCTGATTTCAGAACGCTGTTTGGCGGAATTTTTACCCAGATTGTTAAAACCTTAACAAACGTTTTCCTCCATTTAACTTCACGGGGCGATTAAAGGCATTCTTTGCGGATGCCTTTCCCTCCCCATAATATACAGAATTCATATTTTGTAGTTACCAACCTTTGCATACAGCGAAGACCGCCACCAAACGGTTGATAATTTACTTTGTTGTGACGGGTTCAACGCTAAATCTTAGGTACTCGCGACCGATGACGCCGGCGTGAAAGGTTGGATTTGGTATCTCCACTGCCCTTCGGGGCAAATTTCGGAGAAAATTTCTATAATTATCAACCATTTTTGACCGCGGTTCGCCTCCACCAAACGTGTATTGGACGAACACTTACTTTTTCAGCGGCGGCTTCGCCGTGAAGGGTTCGCTCTGATACGAACAAAAACGCCATCTTAGATGAAAGTCTAAGGTGGCGTTTTGCTATTGTCTCTATCTAATTCTGCACTTCACTATCGCTTCGGTAACATCTGTCAAAACAAGTACACTGTCTTGGTTATAGGCTTCGATCGTGATCTCGACAAGTCCGTTCTTTGCGCTTCGCTTGACAAGATTGGATATTGTAGCTTTTCCCGTAAGCACATCATCGGCAAAAACAGGCTTTAACCATTCGATCTTGGTGGATTTTCCTGCAAGCAGTTCTTCACCGAAAAAGTCCACCTCCAAATACTTTGCCCATACCGACATAAAGGACATCACACCGGGAGCAATCAGCTTGCCGAAGGTCGTAGTCTTGGCATATTCCTCGTCGGTATGAAGCGGAATATTATCGTAATCAAGAGCAAAAGCCATCATTTTTTCTTTCTCAATTATGGCAGGTGCTATATCCACCATCATACCGATCTTCAAATCATCAAAATACATATCTCTTTCACCTCGCGAGTAACCCATCAATAAATTGCCTTGCAAGTCTTGCGCTTCTTCCGCCACGTTCAAGCGCAAAGCGCTCGGCAAGCAGGTCAAGCTCGTCCGTCGGCATATCTATGCCATTTTCATTAGCTAAGTGATGAACGATGTTTAAGAAAATCTGTTTGTTCGGCTTGGAGAACGTGATGTGGATACCGAAGCGCTCCGAAAGAGATATAAGCTCTTGCATCGTATCGTTACGGTGAACGTCGTCGCCTTCTCTGTCGGAGAAGGTTTCTTTTATAACGTGTCGGCGGTTGCTTGTAGCATAGATTACCACGTTACTTGACTTTGCCGTAACCGAGCCTTCGAGCACAGCCTTGAGCGCATTGAAATTGTCATCGTCCGCGAGAAATGAAAGGTCGTCAATAAACAGCACGAATTTCAGAGGATTGCTCGAGAGCTCGTCCAGCACCTTCGGAATACTGCGAAGCTGATCCTTCCGCATTTCAACAATGCGAAGCCCCTCGTCCCACAGCGCATTGGCTACTGCTTTTACGGTTGAGGATTTGCCTGTACCTGCGTCCCCTGTCAAGAGAATGTTCGCGGCGGGCTTGCCCGCGAGTAATGCCTTGGTGTTGTCAATCACGATCTGACGCTCACGTTCATAGTCAACGAGATCACAAAGCTCGGTCTTGTCGGGATTGAAAACGGGAACGATACAACCGCCCTCGTCCACGTAGAACATTTTGTGCTTTGCATAGATGCCGTAGCCGTATTTTTCGATGTTCTCGGCGCGGTGCATATAGATATCCTTCAAGTGGAGCTTGGTGGTTGTAAAGTCGGGAAGAAATCCGCTATACTTTAAGGGAGCGCAAAGCGTCTCCTTGTCAAGTGCGGATACCTCTTGCAAAACCTCCAGCTCTGCTTCCAGGGCTTCCCGCATATAGCTGGGTATACTTTTTTGGGCGGCAACCGTTTTCACATACACGTTTTCGCTGTTCAGGCAAAGCTCCTTGACGTATTCTCCGAGATCGCCGCCGTTGGCCGCATACAAAAGAGATACGAATTCGGCGTAGCTTACGACGGAGGGGTGCTTGATGTGGGAAAACAGCGCATCAAGCACTCGATCCTCCAAAAGATCGCGGAAAATACAAAGAGCGAATAATTTGTCCTTGAGTTCTTTCATCATCAATTCAGTATTGCCCCCGAAGCACCGCCCGAAACGAGAGCGGCATACCGTTTCAGATACCCGGTCAGTTCTTTTTTCTTGGGTACGAAGTTCTTCATGCGCTCGGCAAGCACCGCCGCGTCCACCTTAAGCTCAACGGTGTTTTCGAGGATATTGATGCTTATGATATCGCCGTCCTCGACCACGCCGATCATACCGCCCGACGCCGCCTCGGGCGTTACGTGTCCGATGCAAGCGCCGCGGGTTGCCCCGCTGAAGCGCCCATCGGTGATGAGGGCGACGCTGTTGCCGAGTCCCATTCCCATAATGGCGGAGGTGGGATTCAGCATCTCCCGCATACCGGGACCGCCCTTGGGGCCTTCGTAGCGGATGACGACCACGTCGCCTGCTATGATCTTCCCGCCGTTGATCGCCGCCTGCGCTTCTTCTTCCGAATCGAATACCTTGGCAGGGCCTTCATGAATCAGCATTTCCGGCAGGACGGCAGAACGCTTGACAACGCTGCCCTCGGGGGCAAGATTGCCCTTGAGCACCGCGATACCGCCCGTTTCGCTGTACGGATTATCCACGGGGCGAATGACCTCGGGATCGAGATTGATACAGCCCGCAATGTTCTCGCCAATGGTCTTGCCCGTGACGGTCATGCAATCGGTGTTCAATAGCCCCTTTTTCGTCAGCTCGTTCATGACCGCATACACGCCGCCCGCCTCGTTCAGGTCCTCCATATAGGTGCGACCTGCGGGAGCGAGATGGCAAAGGTTAGGGGTGACCGCGCTGATCTCGTTGGCAATATCCAAGCTCAGCTCCACGCCGCACTCGTGGGCGATAGCGGGCAGATGAAGCATACTGTTGGTGGAACAACCGAGCGCCATATCCACGGTAAGAGCATTCATAAGCGCTTCTTTGGTCATAATATCGCGGGGGCAGATATTCTTGCGAACAAGCTCCATTACTGCCATGCCCG
Source organism: Eubacteriales bacterium (assembly GCA_045544735.1). Taxonomy (GTDB): domain Bacteria; phylum Bacillota; class Clostridia; order Oscillospirales; family CAG-272; genus CAG-390. The sequence continues at coordinate 1,458 of JAZPZM010000032.1, read as the reverse complement.
CGTGCTTGGCAAGCTCGATGCGCGCGGAATAGACCGCGGGGATCGTGCCGTTTCCGCGAAGCCCCATACCGAGTGCCTCGGTCAGGCAGTTCATCGAGTTTGCCGTGTACATACCCGAGCAAGAGCCGCAGGTGGGGCAGGTCTTGCACTCGTATTCGTAGAGCTTTTCGCCGTCTATCTTACCCGCATTATAAGCGCCCACCGCCTCGAACATCGAAGAAAGACTTGTTTTTTTACCTTCCACTCTGCCTGCAAGCATGGGACCGCCGCTGACGAACACGGTGGGAATATTCACTCTTGCCGCCGCCATGAGAAGCCCGGGCACGTTCTTGTCGCAGTTGGGCACCATGACGAGCCCGTCAAAGCCGTGGGCGAGTGCCATCGCTTCGGTAGAGTCTGCAATCAAATCACGGGTAACAAGAGAATATTTCATACCCGTGTGTCCCATAGCAATACCGTCACAAACGGCAATGGCGGGAAAGACAATAGGCGTACCACCTGCCATAGCAACGCCGAGCTTGACGGCGTCCACTATCTTGTCGAGATTCATATGCCCCGGTACAATCTCGTTATAGGAGCTGACGATACCGATAAGCGGTCTTTTTTGCTCCTCCTCGGTCAATCCCAGAGCGTGAAACAAGCTGCGGTGCGGTGCATTGTGGACACCTGTAACTACATTTTCTTTCGGCATAACGCCACCTCCTGTCAGTTATTGATAAGCTTATCCTCATCGCTCCAGCTATACAGCTTGCGGATATCCGCGCCGACTACCTCGGACGGATGCTCGCTTGCCTTTTTTCTCATTGCGTTGAAATGCACCTGCGCGCCTGCGGACGACATATCGAGCAAAAAGTCCTTGGCAAACGTGCCGTCCTGAATGTCGGAAAGGATCTTTTTCATAGCCTTTTTGGTGTCCTCGGTGATGATCTTGGGACCTGTGACGTAATCACCGTACTCGGCGGTGTTGGAGATAGAGTAACGCATTCCCGCAAAGCCGCTCTGGTAGATGAGGTCAACGATCAGCTTCATTTCGTGGATACACTCAAAATATGCGTTTCTCGGATCGTAGCCTGCTTCTACGAGTGTTTCGTAGCCTGCCTGCATCAAAGCGCAAACGCCGCCGCACAGCACAGCCTGCTCACCAAAGAGGTCAGTTTCGGTTTCGGTGCGGAAGGTGGTTTCCAGCACGCCTGCCCTCGCACCGCCGATACCGAGAGCGTAGGCAAGACCAATATCCCACGCATCCCCCGTTGCATCCTGTTCAACCGCGATCAGACAAGGAACACCCTTGCCCGCCTGATACTCGGAGCGAACGGTGTGACCGGGATCTTTGGGAGCGATCATAATGACGTTGACGTTCTTGGGGGGCTTGATGCATCCGAAATGGATATTGAAACCGTGAGCAAAGGCAAGCGTCTTGCCCTCGGTGAGGTTGGGTTCGATGGATTCCTTATAGAG
>JAZPZM010000031.1:0-18276 GCA_045544735.1 Eubacteriales bacterium | reverse complement strand
CAATGGATTGGTATCCGACCGTTGAACGTCTTGAAGCTATCTGCGCGGGAGCAGATGGTGAAACAAGAGCCGAGTTAATCGATCTCATACGCTCATTCTATAAGGGAGGTGCGTAATGGCAGTAACGTCAATATGGGCGGTGCATCGTTCTATTAAGGATGCTTTGGATTACGCCACCAATCCGGATAAGACATCAAATCCAAACGAAGAAGATCTCCGCCAGTTGATGGATTATGCCGAGAACCCCGACAAGACTGAGCAACGGTATCTGATCAGCGGAGTGAACTGTTTGCCCGAGCTCGCCTATGAGCGAATGATGGAGACCAAGCGGCGGTACGGCAAGTACGGAGGTATCGTTGCCTACCACGGCTATATGAGCTTCAAGCCCGGTGAGGTTACACCCGAGCAATGCCACGCGCTCGGGGTGGAGCTTGCCAAGAGGTTGTGGGGCGATAAGTATGAGGTGCTTGTTGCAAGTCACCGAGATCACGAGCATCTGCACAACCACTTTATTCTCAACAGCGTTAGCTTCAAGGACGGAGAAAAGTTCCACTGCCCGCCGTACTATCATGATACGGTAATGGCTCCCGAATCGGACAAGCTTTGCCGAGAACACGATCTCTCGGTTATCCAGAACCCACAGAGGAAACGCGCACCATACGTTGCCTATATGGCTGAGAAGAAAGGTAAACCGTCTCATAGAACGCTTTTGAAGATGGACATTGATGATGCTATCGCAGATTGCATTTTGCCACAGCATTTTCAGTTTGCACTTGCGCGGCGCGGCTACACCTATCTGCGCGGAAAGGAGTACAAGCATCCTTGTGTGATCGCCAAGGGATGGAAAAGACCTGTCCGAATAGATAGTCTCGGAGAACGCTATACCGCAGAAGCAATCGAGAAGCGCATATTGTCAAAACGAGGACTACGCGACTTGTACCGCCCTCAATATCCACCACTTTATGAGATTTGGAAACGCCGTAAGGGATACGATCAGCATAACACTGTAGAACTGATCTTTATGATCGTGCTTGAACTCTTTGGTATTGATACAAGCGGCAAGGTAATTCAGACCGACAGCTATCAAGAACCGCTTTCACCCGCGATGCGCCAAGAGCAGATCTATTTAGAGCGCTATATGGAAACGGTCAATCTCATCAATCGCAATGACCTTGGTACTACTGAAAGAGTGCAGAAGTTCATTGATGACAAAGAAGCGGAGATGGTTATGTTACTGTCAGCGCGTAACAAGATCGACAATCGCCGCCGCAGAGCCACAACTGAGGCTGAAAAGGATGAGTGCTCCCATAAGTGCAAGGCAATCTCAAAAGATCTCAAGGCACTTCGCCACGACATCAACTTAGCAAAGGGTATATTCCCGATGATCGAAAACCTAAAAGAAAAACTCCGCATCGAGATGGAGCAAGAACAAGAAATGTTCCCGAAAGAAACGGGAGCACAAATCAAATCTAAAATCAAAAGAAATGAGGACAGAGAAAGATGATAACAAATTCAAACAAAAGAATCGAGACCACCGTTAATTACAATTTGGAGATGTTCACCCCGATGAACAACCACCCATTCCAAGTGCGCGATGATAGCGATATGCAGCAGTTGATGGAGAGCATCAAGGAGTACGGCGTAATCGTACCGATACTTGTGCGCCCCAATCCCATTGAAGGTGAAGCAAAGTATGAGATCGTTTCGGGACACCGTCGCTTTGAAGCCTGCAAGCGACTCGGTATTGAGGATATCCCCGTAATCGTTCGCAACTTGGATGATGACGAAGCAATTCTTGCAATGGTCGATTCCAATCTTCACAGAGAACAGTTGCTACCGTCGGAGAAAGCATTCGCGTACAAAATGAAGTTTGATGCACTTAAACGGCAGGGAGCAAGGAGTGATTTGACTTCGGAGCAAGTTGCGCCGAAGTTATCTACTGAGATAATCGCGGAACAAGAAAACACGAGCAAAGATACGATCAAGCGGTATATCCGTTTGACAAAGCTGATCAAGCCCTTGCTTGATTTAGTAGACGAGGGGAAAATCGCGCTGACTCCCGCAGAAAAATTATCTTTTCTCAAGGAGGAAGAACAACGCGCTCTTGTAGAATTGATTCAAGATTACGAGGCGACTCCGTCACTCTCGCAGGCGGTAAAGATGAAAGAAATGAGCGCGATGTAGTTGCTTGATGCGGATATGATGTTCGAGGTCATGAGCCGACCGAAGCCAAATCAGAAAGAAACGCTTAAACTTGACTTGGAGGCACTACGAGATTTCTTTCCCGATTATACACCAAAAGATATTGAAAGCGCAATTCTGCGAATCTTAACCGAGTGGAAAAAGAAAGAACAAAACAAAGTGCAGAGCCGCAGCAGTTGGGATAGAGACGGGAGGTAATGCTATTGAGCTTATTTAAAAAATTATATTATGTGGGTTTGTGGCTGCTTAGTAACAAGCTCGCCTTGTCCAGAGGAGATGATTTAATCGTTGATCTTCCTACAAAGGTTCCCGATTATGAATATGAGGTTCTTGCCCGAAGTTTTTTGCCATATATTCTTGAATATTTCAGCAAAGAAGAGAACGTAAAGGACTTTGAAGAGTGGAAAGCCAAACGAAAGCAACAAAATGAACTGAGGGTGCAGGCGTGATGCCTGCACCAGTTTTTGGAGAAATGAAAAAATTGGTAATTTAACATGTATTCTGTTGAATTTTGATGATTTATATGTTATAATATCAATAGATTTTTTTTGTTAAAAATTAGAGCAAGGAGGAAAAATATATGAAGTTGCAACGTATTTTATTAGGTGTTTTAGCTATTATTGAATTAATTCTTTTTATATTATTTAGAGAGAATATTATCGATCTGTTTCCTTTTTTGCAAGAATCATCTGAAGGACATTATGACGATCTCTTAGTAAATATTGCAGCAACTTTAATTTACATATTTTTTCAGGGGATTAATTGGTGTATTATTAAGTTGGTTTTCAAATTTAAAAAATTATTTTTCACCTTGATTTCGTATTTCTTCGAAATACGAAAAAAATTAATTTTAAAGGATATTGTAAATATGCTTGGCTTTACTTTTTCTATAAGAGTAAAATGGGGGCCAAATGTAAATTCTGAAGAACCCAAAATTGCAAATATTGCAGAGGCGTTGATATCGTCAATAGATGCTATTGACGCGGGTATAGAGCTTTCACCGGTGTATAAATCATCATTAACCCAAATTGCCATCAAATTACTTAATATGATGACCGAGGACGGCTATAAAAGTTATAATGAAAATGTTTACACAGTACATTGTACAAGTATGGCTTTATATGCGTTAAAACGTTGTGATGATTTAGGCTTAATATCAATTTCCCAAAGAAAAAAACAGCTGATTAATAAATGCTTGAAAAAATTATTGTGTAATTCAAGTGATTTAGGATGGGGATTTGAAAATAAGACATATAGTGATCAAAAGTATATTAGAGTTTTTTCTACCATCTGGGCATTGAAAGCTTTAAATATATGGGGATATTCAAATCATAAAACATTTGTTAAAATATTTAATAACCTTACTAATAACTCGGATGGACTTGTTGGGTTTTCCCCAAGCACCAAAGAGAGACCCACGACAACGGCAATGTTGTACCTGTTTGTTGAAGAACTACAAAACAATACCTTGAAAAAACAGTATTTAGAATCAATACAAAAGAGGAACATAATAAGGTTTCTGTGTTTTAATATTCCCGAGATAGAAGTTGAGCGTTATAACATTGATGTGGGATATAACAATACTCGTTCATGGATACATATGTCGGAATGCTTTGTAATTAAAACTCTAATAAAAAATCTTAGTGATTTAAACATAGTTCAAATCACTAAGATGGCTTGGAGAATAAAGAAAATGCGTGATAAAATTGATAAAAATCGATATTATTATGTTGCAAATATGATGAACGTTACTTCAGCAGACCCTCCATTTTATCCAACCTCATATGCAACTTCAACATTCTGCAGCTTGATTAATACAAGTAATGGATATATCAATATGGATAACTGAAATAAAAAACAAATCCGAACACATCGTTTGTTACGAAGTAGTTCGGATTTGTTTCTGTTGGTGACCCGTAGGAGAATCGAACTCCTGTTACTGCCGTGAAAGGGCGGTGTCTTAGCCTCTTGACCAACGGGCCTGGTAGCGGAAGTTGGACTTGAACCCACGACCTATCGGGTATGAACCGATTGCTCTAGCCAACTGAGCTATTCCGCCACAGCTTGTCCATTATATCACAGCTTTTCCGGTTTGTCAACACTTTTTTCGCTGATTTGAAAAAAATTCGTAATTTTTTTATATTTATTTTTCTCGAGCATCTAAAAAAAGCCAAACTGCGAAAAAATACGCCATTGTTTACATTCTATCATTGAAATTTTAGCGCGTTTATTGTATAATATAAATTGTATTATTGTTTTTATTTATTGTTACGTTTGCGGAGGTCTTTCCTATGAGCAATTTGTATACATTCAAGGGTGGGGCGGTAGTGCCGTCGTATTCCGTGGCGCGCGACATTCCCATTTCCGCGCCCGATGCGCCCGGCACGGTCGAGCTTCCCATATCTGCCGTGGAGAAGGCGTACACCCTTGCCGTAAGTGAGGGCGACGGAGTTTCTTGCGGTCAGCTTATCGCCGAGTGCGAGGACGGCGCGCGCGTTTACAGTAGTGTAAGCGGTACGGTGAAGGGCGTTTCCGTTTGCAAGGACATCCGCGGCAGAAGCTTTAACAGCATTATCATATCCAATGATAAAAAATATACTCTTTCCGAGGAATGCGTGCCGCATTCCAAAAAGCTCTCCGAAACGACACCCGATGAAATAATCGAAAAGGTGCGCCGTCTTTCCATAACCACGGACGGCGGAGAGGATTTGGCTTGGGTTCTTCAAAGAGCGGCGGGGAATACTCGCAGATTTATCCTCGTAGCCGCCTCTGACGGTGCGTATTCAACCGTAAATTACCGCATTGCCATCGACAAGGCAAGCGACGTTATAGGCGGCGCAAAGATAATAATGCGCGCGCTGGGTGTGGTCAATACCGACGTGGCGTTCGGTGAGGACGATACGGAGGCGGCAAACGCCCTCTCTGAAAGCGTGGGAAAGAGCAACCTTTTCACCTTCCGTATGCTCAAAATGAAATATCCGCGAACCCACGAAAAGCTTATAGTGTCGGCGCTTACGGGCAGGGAGCTGACGTACCCGCTTACCGCGCTTGACGCGGGCTACGTCATCGTAACGCCCCGCGTTTGCGCGGACGTTTTTGCCGCGTTTGCTATGGGCAAGCCGAGCGTGGATTGCTATATAGGCGTTGACGGAGACGCTGTGACGTATCAGCGCACGCTTTGCGTGCCTCGCGGAACGCCCTACCGCCACGTTATTGCCGCGTGCGGAGGATTTTTAAAAGATAACGCGATAGTCAGCGTCGGCGGCGGACTTGTTGGCGATATTGTGGATAATTATGATTCTCCCAACGTTTTACCTTCGTCCGAAATGATAATTTCCGCCCCTCAGCCCGACGATAGCGGCGAGTGCATAAACTGCGGCAGATGCGCCGCGGCGTGTCCGATGCGCCTTATGCCGATGCTTCTTATGATATATTCAAGGAAGAAAAAATACCAAAAGGCAAAGCGTCAGGGGCTTTACGAATGTATAGAATGCGGCGCGTGTGCGTTTGCGTGCCCCGAGGCTCTGCCCGTCAGCCGCTTTATTGCAGAGGCAAAGTTTGCGCTTGATGCGGAAAACGCATCTGTGCAGACCGATAAAAAAGAGGAGGTGGCAGGCGATGAATAAAGAGAAAAAGCTTTTTGCGCGAGACACCATCGGTACGACCTCAATGATGCTTGACGTTATCGTCGCGCTGTCCCCCGTGCTTATCTGGGGCGTGGTCGCGTTTGGCCTGCGCGCGCTCGTCGTTGTGCTTATTGCTTCCGCTTCTGCGGTGATAGCCGAAGCATTGATGCGCTTGATACTGCGCCGCAAGCTCCGCTTTACCGATCTTGGCGCTATCGTTTCGGGAATGCTTTTGGGGCTTACCCTGCCCGCGAGCGTGCCGTTTTGGATACCCGCCGTTGGCGGTGCGGCGGCATCGGTGCTGAAGCAAGCCTTCGGCGGCGGAAGATGTCCTTTTAATTCCGTGGCGGCGGCGCACGTTATTTTGCATTTTGCCGCCGCTCCCGCTATGAGATATTTTACCTCGCCGTTTGAGTGGTTACCCATAACAAACGCCGTTTCCGCCGCGCCGTTCAGAACTCCGCTTGAAATAATCGCGGGAGGCGCGATGCCGAGCCAGAGCGTTCTTGAGCTGTTTCTCGGCAAGGGCGGCGGCGCTATCGGCGAGATATCTGCCGTATTCATCATTCTCGGCGGACTTTATCTTTTGTGCCGCCGTGTTATATCTTGGCATATTCCCGTAGCCTTCGTAGGCGCGGCGGCGCTTCTGTTCGGATTTTTGCCGCAGAGCGTTGACGTAACGGGCTACGTTTTCGGTGAGCTGCTTTCGGGCGGAATCGCGCTTGCCGCGGTATTTGCCGCTACCGATTTTTCCTCTACGCCCGTAACCGTACCCGCAAGACTTATATTCGGCGCGGCGTGCGGCGCTCTCGTCTTCGGTATTCGCTTCTATACGGGAAGCTGTGACGGCGCGTTTGCGGTGCTGTTTGCCGTAAGCCTTCTTGCCCGACCGCTTGATATGATATTTTCGGGCTCGCGCTTCGGCTCGGCATATAAAAAGAAAAACGCCGCTCTTCTGGCAAAGCTTAAGGCGGACGAATAATTATTGAAAGGAGAAAAAGAATATGATATTTACGTCCCCCGTTTTTCTTATGCTTTTTCTCCCGTTTATGCTTGGAGTCTACGCCGTAGTGCCTCACCGCTTGCGCAGGGGGGCGATATGCTTGTTCAGCCTGTTGTTTTACACCTGCGCAAGCTTTCACCACCCTGCAAGCCTTGCGTTTTTGATAGTTTGCGCTTGCTTTACCTATTGCGCGGCGTGCGCCGTCGTGGCTACGGGAAGCCGACGTATCTTCGGATGTGCGGTTTTGCTCGTTACGGGTGCGCTGATAGTATTGCGCGCGGTAAGCTTTTTCTCAAGCGAGGGGGCGTTGCCGTTTTTGCCCTTGGGCGCGGCATTCTACCTGCTTTCTTGCATTTCCTGCATCGTGGACGTGAGGCGCGGAGACGCTGTTATAGGCGGTTTTTTCGACGTGTTTTTGTACGTCAGCTATTTTCCCGTGCTTATCGCGGGTCCCGTTATCAAATACAAGGATTTCGTAAGTATCACCAAAGAAGAAAAAATAGAATTCAACGCCGCCAATATGGGCGTGGGTGTGCGCACCTTTGCGCTTGGCTTTATCAAGCGCGTAGCGGTGGCGCAGGTCTTGCTTGAAAGCTATGAAAGAATAGCGGGTAGCCTGTCGCTCGAAGCAGGCGAGCGTATAAGCATAGGGGTTATGTCAATGCTCGTGCTTTTATTGCTCGTAGGCGTGTATTTTGCATTTTCGGGATTTTCGGATATGGGACGAGGTCTTTCCGCAATGCTCGGTATCCCGCTTGAGTCAGATTTTGGAAATTGCTTTTTCTCGGCTACGCCGTCGGATTATTTTAAGAATTTTTTAAAGAGCCTTTGGCTTTGGATGAAGGATTATCTGCGTGCGCCCATTGAGAGCAGATTCGGTAAAGACAGGCGCGTTGTCAGAATAGCCAGCGCCGCCGCGGTTTGCGTGGCGATAATGCTTTGGTATCGCGCAAGTCCGCAAATGCTCCTTTTGATGATTCCCATAATTCTTTTCGTGGTTCTTGATAGGGCGTTTTCGCTTAAAAAACGCTTTTCGCAAAATCTGTTTGCGCGTGCGGTCGGGATATTGCTGACTATAGTGTGCGTCTCCATTTTCTGGATATTGATAAAGGGCAGAAACGTTAATATGCTCCTCAACGCCATCAGCGGATATTCTCCCGCGCCGTCGCTCCAATCGTACAATATGCTTATGACGGTGTTCAACCCTGAGCTTATTGCCGTATGTGCGCTGATATTTTTCATTATGCTTCCGCAGATATTTGCGGCAAGAAAAAAGCCCGTTTCGAAGCGCGCGGCAGACGTTTTTTCGTGGTCGTGGACGTCGGTGATCGTAATAGTATTCGTTATAACTTTGTTGTTCGTTATGCCGCAATATCCCGAGCTTGCAACTACGCCGTTCTGGGATATCGCGCTTTAAGAGGTGAAGCATGGAAAAAGAAAATAAAGATATTCAGGCTTCGCTTGAAGGGATGCCGAGAACGCTTTGCATCGTTCTGACCATCGTGTTCGTGGGAATTCTTTTATCGTTTGCCGTAAACGTTTTGCTGTCGTCTTATTTTGTGACGGACGATTATTGCGAGGATTATTACGACGGCAAGGAGCGGGACGGTATGTTTTTCTCGCAATTTGCCGACGGCTTTTATAAGGACCCCGATATGCGCGACCTCATCGTGAGTGCGGATTATATTCTCTACGGAAATTTGCGCTCGGACAGCGTTCTTCTTGGCAAAAACGGCTTTTTGTTTGACGTTTACGATGCCGATAGCGGTTATAACTATATCGCGGATTACGTTGGCGAGAGCTATCCCGACGAGGAATATCTTGCATCACTTGCAAAGGGCATAGCCGAGGCGCGCCGCCCGTTTATCGAGGCGGGCAGCGAGTGCGCGGTCGTGGTCATCCCCAACGCGCAGACGGTGTACGGTGAGCTGATGCCCGAATATTTCGGTGATATAAGCGACAATACCGTTTTAAAGCGTCTCAGCGCGTATATGAAAAGCAAGGGATGCGACGGATACGTTGATATGACGGACGTTCTCGTTAGTGCCAAGTCGGACGGTCAGCTTTACAATAATACCGAAAACTCGCTCAATTCCCTTGGCGCGTATTACGTTTACCGCGCGCTTGTTGACGCTATACCCGAAGCCGAGAGAGGTGAGATGAGAGTTATCGAGAGGGGCGAGCTTGCGCTTGCTCACCACTATACCGAGGGAAAGGCTCTTGCGCGTCGCGCGGGAATTGAGAGTCTGCATTTTAACCGTACCGTGTCGGTTGACTTCGGCTTTCCCCAGAATTACAGCATTTTCCCGCGAGTCAACGAAGTTGAAAAAACTTATAATACCGATTTTTCGGGCGGTAACGTCGTGCTTCTTGAGTGCATAAACGAGTGGGATAAGATAATGCTTGGAGATTATTTTTCAAACAGCTTCCGCACCGTAGGGTGCCGCGTGGGAGCGACCGACACGAAAAATCTTTTTGAAACGATAAAGCCCGATATAACGTATATTTTCGTTCACGAATATCAGCTTTCGACGTTTGCGGACGGGAATTGAAAGGATGAAGAAAATGGAAAATAATGAGCTTGAAATGCGCTGGAGCGCGCTTGAGGAAAAGTGCCGCGCCTGCCACGCTTGTCCGCTTGGCGAAACGAGGACTAATTGCGTTTTCGGCACGGGAAGCCGCACGGCGCGCCTTATGTTCGTGGGCGAAGCCCCCGGCGAGCAGGAGGACGCAAGCGGCGTGCCGTTCGTGGGACGCGCGGGTCAACTGCTTGACCGCTATCTCTACGCCGTGGACATACCGCGCGAGGACGTTTATATAGCCAACATACTCAAATGGCGTCCGCCCAAGAACCGCGATCCGCTTCCCGCTGAGGAGGATGCCTGCATAGAGTATCTGCGCGAGCAAGTGCGCCTCATCCGCCCCGAAATAATCGTTTGCCTTGGCAGAATAGCCGCGATGCGCCTTATAAAGCCTGATTTCAAGATAACGCAGGAGCACGGAGTTTGGTTTGAGAAGGGAGACTTCGCCCTTACCGCCGTATTCCACCCCGCCGCACTTTTGCGCGATCCTCGCCGCAAGGAGGATATGCTCGCGGATATGAAAAAGATAAAGGAAAGGCTTGATGCCGCCAAGTGAAAAGGGCAACAACAAAGGAGTTGAAGTAATGGATAATAAAGCTAAAGCCAAAAGGCTGGGATTTGTCGCGTTAAGGACATTTCTTGTTGTGGTATTTTCCGCGACGATTTCGGCTATATCGCGTTCTTTGCTTTTTAACGGTGCGAATGCTGTAGTTAATGGGGACTCATTTGACAGGGAGATGCTTTTTCCCGACAGAGCATTGAACGTCGCGTTTATGATCTTGTTTTTGCTTATATTCAATTCTATGATCATTGCTATTAACCGACACGATAAGCATACTCGCGAGCGATTTTTTGAAAGCGTAAATGATAATAAGCTCATTTCGCGTTTGAAATTTACAGCTTTGTCAGTGGATTTTTGCGTGGAGTTTGGATGTGTAACGGTTTTGTCGTTGCTCCTTCCCACTTCCTTTTTGTATGGATTTGTAAGCAAGATATTTTTTGCAGGGGTGGAAAATAAGCTGTACACCCTGCTTATAATGCTTCCAATAATGCTCGTCATTGTTTTGGTGGCTCACGTGAGCCTTCAAAGAGGCTGGTATCTTGAGGAATTGCGTAAAAAAGCCAATCTCACTAAAAAATCCAAAAAAACTTCCGTTGTAAAGTCCGTCCTCTTGGTTGCCGCTGTTTATTGCTTGGGAGCAATATGCACCCCTTGGATTTGGGCGATGCTTATTACGGTAAATAATTTTGGCGGCGGAATGGGGTTGGTATGGTTAGCCATCACTTTAACGGCTCTTGTTCTATCGGTAGTGGCGATCTTCTATATCAGGGCATTGCTCAAGCGCAGATCCTTCGTTAAAAAACTGAAAAGATATTGCTTTGATAACCGTCTGTATCTTTCCAAGGTGAATACCCCTTATCGCTCGGTTTTTACTTCTAAAGAAGGGGTTGATTTTACCGTGGAAAAAAACATGATAAGCTATGATTGCAAATTTATAGCGGGCGTGCTTCCGAATGCCCCCATTATTCTGTCAGACGACGGACACGGGTTCAGACAAATTAGCGTCCGCATGTTCAAAACGACGCTTTTTCAAATTATGACACAGTTTGATTTTGGCTATGAAAGCAAAAATAGGAAAATATTAATATTATTGCCAACGCCAAAAAAATTTTTGATATCTATCGGCGGATTTGAACCACGTGAGGGTGACGTTGGAGAAAAGGTAGGAGAATATACCGTATACAACGCCACGGGATTTTTCAACGCCTTGGATCGCGATACATTATAAATAAAAGAAGGATTTGCCGCGGGGCAAATCCTTCTTTTGTTTTAATATTCAACGAACTCGGTGTAGCCTTCCTCGGAGAGCTTGGTCTTTTGGAAGTACACGTTCTTCATCTTGGTGGTGACGAGCACGCGAGCGCCCTCTGCGCGAAGCGCGGCGGCATCGGCGCACATGCGGAGCATATCCTCCTCGCTTATTTTCTTATCAGCGAGGAAAGCAACGCTTCTTGCGGGGGCGGGCACGGTAAAGCCGCTGTCGGCAAGGGCGGAAACTATTCGCTCAAAGCCGAGGGAGAAGCCGCAGGCGGGCGTTTGCTGACCTGCAAACTTGCCGAGCATCTCGTCGTATCTTCCGCCGCCGCCTACGGAGTAGCCGTAGCCGTCCATGCGTATCTCAAATATAGTTCCCGTGTAGTAGGACATTCCGCGCACGAGCGTGGGGTCAAATTGCAGCTTGCATCCGCCAACGGTCGCGGCGGCGGCACAGCGCATAATGGATGCCACCTGCGCGGCGATCTTTGCCGCGCTTTCCGCGTTATCGCCCGAAAGCTTGGCGGTGAACTCCTCGGCGCTTACGTCCTCTGCGCCCGTGTAGAGCGCGATGTATTTGTCAACGGCGTCGGCATCGTAGCCCTCGGAGAGAAGCTCGCTCTTTACGCCGTCAAGACCAATCTTGTCCATCTTATCAAGTATGATAAATACCTTGTCGTGCTCCTCGGGAGCGAAGCCGCAAGCCTCTGCGCAGAGCTTAAGAAGGCGGCGGTCGTTGATGCGGACGGTGAAATTATCAAATCCGAGGCGGCGAAGCACGCCTGCCGTGGCGGAGATGAGCGTGATCTCTGCGGTGGGGGTTGAGTCACCTAAAATATCTATGTCACACTGCGTGAACTGGCGGTATCTGCCTTTCTGGGGGCGGTCGGCGCGCCATACGTTGCCTATCTGCATTGCGAGGAAGGGGGAGGGGAGTTTTGCGGAGTTGTTAGCGTAGTAGCGGGAAAGCGGAACGGTCAGGTCGTAGCGCAGACCGCTGTCGCACAGCTCGTCCTCGCTTGCGGCAGAAACGAGCTTTTCGCCGCGCTTCATTATTTTAAATATCAGCTTTTCGTTCTCGCCGCCGTTCTTTCCCGTGAGGTTTTCGATATGCTCAACGGCTGGGGTTTCGATCATACAAAAGCCTGCGGAGGAGTAGGAGGAGACGATAACGGATTTTACGTATTCGCGCAGAGCTACCTCGGAGGGCAGATAGTCGTTCATTCCCTTTGTGGGAGTTTTAATAAGCTTCATTTTTATACCTCTTTATCAGTCAAATTTTACCTTAGGGTCGCGGAATTCCGCAACTCTGCGGTCGTATGCCGCCATTGCGGCTTCCTTGTGCGCGGCGGTCGCATTGCTTCCCGCAAGGCGCAGAACGTATTCACAAAATTCGGGGTTGAGCGGAAGTATCGGTCCGATAAGGTGTGTGCCGATAAAGTTTTTGCGGCGCACGCCCTCAAGCTTGCTTTGCTTGTTTATGCCAACGCCGCGCTCCACCTTGATAAAGGCAAAGTCGGAGTTGTCGCCGTAAACGAAGGAGAACTGCGAGCGAAAGCCCGTCAGAGTCATACCGTCAGCCTCGCCGATTACCATTCCGTTGTAGCGTGAAAAAAGGTCGGTCTTAACGGTCAGCGGGAAGAGTCCAAGACCGTCAACGGTGATCTTTTCGGTAACGTACTCTATCTTTTCGGTGAATATCTCGTAGGCGTTTCCCGTGGCGAGAAATACCACGCCGTCGTCGATAAGCTCGATAATACGCTCCTTGTACGGCATAAGACTTTTGATGGCAAGGCGTTGCATCGCTTCGCTCATTGATCCGATAAGGATGATGTCGGGGCGCTCGGCGGCAAAGTAGGGAACAGAGTCAAGGCGAGTGTTGATTATCTCGCAGTCGGGGTCACATTGGGAAAGATAAACTGCATTTTGCGGGTCGCCGTAAAAGTTTGCGACCTCGCCGTAGAGAAGTTCTATTTTCATTTTTCAGCCTCCACGCGTTCTATCAGTCTACGCTTCGCGCGAGCCGCGGCGGGAATGGTGTAAAGCTGATAAAGAATAAATATTTCGCTGTGGTTTTTAACGTCGATAAGGTCAACTCCGTCGGCGGGCGTGTCCGTTATCTTTATTTTGCTTTCGGGAACTCCCGCCATAATAGCGCGAAGCTTCTGGTCGCGGCAACGCGGGCCTGCAAAAACGATCTCCTTTATCGTGGGATCGGCAAGGGAGGACATATCACAGTCGTAAAGCCAACAAACGCTCTCGGACTCGTCGCGCTCCTGAAAATCCGTCATAATGAGGGCAGATTTGCGCTCGCCGCTGTGTCCTGCGACGTAGCTGAAGGCTCGTCCGCACGCGCTGGGATTTTGTCCCTTGGCAAACTGCATCGTGATATTTACGTCTCCGACGGTGGTTCTTTCGTATCGGGTGGAAACGATCTTAAGTCGGTCAAACGCGCCGCTTATCTGCTCGTAGGTAAGCCCTATCTTGTGAAGCACCGTGATAGCGGTACAGCTGTTATAGACGTTTATGATGTTGTCGTTCATAAGGCGGTATACCTCGCTCACGCCGTCGTGAGAAACGGTAAGCGTGCCGCCCTCGGTATCAACGTCGGTTACCGTAAACTGACGTTCGGGCGAGCGCAGTCCGCATTCGGGGCAGGACATACGTCCGATGTGATAGTAGCGGATATAGTCAACGTCAAGTCTGTGTCCGCATTCGGGGCAGTAAACGACGTCGCGGACGTTTTCGGGGTCACCGCTTTCGGGTTTTCTTACGTCAACGCCGAAGTAGGTGCGCTCGGTGCTTTTCGGCGCAAGGCGGGCGCAGATAAGGTCGTCGGCGTTGAGTATGACCTTCGTTTTTTCGGTCAGCTTATTGTTTATTACGTAGGAAATAAAGTCGGGGTGGGCGTTACGCTTGAGCGAGTCGCGCATAATGTTGTTGCATACGAGATAGTCGGGAGTGATGTAGGAATAGACCTTAATTGAGCTTCGCTCGTCGACCTCGATAACGCCGAATTGCTTTTTGGATTTTCCCGTAAGTGTTGCATCGGTGAGCAAGGCAGAGGCAACGCCGCCCTGAACGTTTGAGCCGTAGCTGTTGTTCGTTACCGAATATCCGCAATCGCGCAAAACGTCACCGAGAAGATTGCTGACGGTGGTCTTTCCGTTCGTACCCGTAACGCAGATAAGCGTTTTGGGTGTTCCGATATGTGCGAGAAAATCGGGGCAGAGCTTCAAGGCTATGAGACCAGGTGTACACGTTGCGGGCTTGCCTATCATCCTGAGCGCCAAGCGCGATGCCTTGGCTACCCACAGCGCGATGATAAATCTTATTTTTTTTAGCATTTCAAACTCCTGAAATAAGCGTGGATTATGATAAAGCATATATAACATATAATACATTATTTGCCGTAAAAAGTCAATATATTATCTTCTAAAGTAAGGAATTTGTATCGAAATATCTGAAAAAACGTCCGCCGTTTGCCGATAAAATTCCATTTTATATTATCGAAGCTCAAAGGCGGCTCTTATCGGGAAATGGGTATTGCTTTTTTTAAAAATATGGTATATAATAGATTAGTGATTTGAAGCGAAGTACAAAATTCAATAAAGGATTTTTATAGTATGGCAAAGGAAGCAACTAAAAAGGCAAAGAAAACTGCCGCAAAGGCGGCGTCTGCGCCTGCCGAAAACGAAAGCGGCTACGATAATCAGAGCATAGTTTCCCTCAAAGGTCCCGACCGAGTTCGCAAGCGTCCGAGTATTATTTTCGGCTCAGACGGTCTTGACGGATGCCAGCACGGCTTTTTCGAGATACTTGCAAACTCCATAGACGAGGCAAGCGCGGGCTACGGCAAGGAGATACGCGTAACCGTTTTTGCCGACCACTCTATGGAGGTCGAGGATTTTGGACGCGGCGTTCCGCTTGGATACAATGCAAAGGAAGAAAGATATAACTGGGAGCTTGTTTTCTGTGAGCTTTTTGCGGGCGGTAAGATGGATAACAACAACGCCGACGCCGCGTATAAATGCGCCCTCGGTGTAAACGGAGTCGGTGCGTGCGCAACTCAATGTGCATCGACTTATATGAACGTAGATTCGTTTGACGGCAAGCACGTCAGCTTCATCCGCTTTGAAAAGGGCTTCCCCGTTGGAGAGCTTGAGGTGCGTGAGCTTGCCCCCTCGGAGCGCAGAACGGGTACTGTCATTCGCTGGCTTCCCGACCTTGAGGTGTTTACCGATATCAATATTCCTCACGAGCATTTCGAGGACGTTTTGCATCGTCAGGCGGCAATCAACTACGGCGTAAAATTCGTTTTGCAGATAGAGCAGGAGGACGGAAGCTTTTCGGAAAAGGTGTTCTTCTATCCGGGCGAGGACAAGCTTGCGGCTTACGTCAGAGAGATTACGAACAACAATTCTATAACCGAGCCCGTAAATCTTTTTGCGTCCGACCGCGGACGTGACCGCGGCGACAAGGAGGAATATCTGCTTGAGGCGGATTATTCTTTCTGCTTTACTCAGGCGGCGGGAAAGCAGGAGTATTACCACAACTCCAGCTACCTTGAGCACGGCGGCTCGCCCGACCGCGCCGTCCGCTCCGCCTTCGTTTACTCGGTCGACAAGTACCTTAAAAACACGGGTAAGTATAACAAGACCGAGCAGAAGGTGACCTACAACGATATCGCGGACAGCCTTGTTATCGTTATCAGCAGCCACTCGACCATAGCGTCGTACGAGAACCAGACCAAAAAGGCTATCACCAACTCCTTTATTCAGGAGTCGATGACGGATTTTCTCAAAAAGAGCCTTGATATATACTTTATCGAGCATCCCACCGAGGCGGATAAGATTGCGGCGCAGGTGCTTATCAACAAGCGCAGCCGCGAGAACGCGGAAAAGACGCGCATAGATATAAAGAAGAAGCTGACCGCCACCATCGACGTTGCGAACAGGGTAGAGAAGTTCGTCAACTGCCGCAGTAAGGACCCCGAGGTGCGCGAGCTTTACATCGTTGAGGGAGATTCCGCACTTACCTCGTGTAAGCTTGCGAGAGAGGCTGAATTTCAGGCTATCATTCCCGTGCGCGGTAAGACGCTCAACTGTATGAAGAGCGATTACAAGCAGATATTCGATAACGAGATCATCGTTGATTTGCTTCGTGTTATCGGTTGCGGAGTCGAGCTTGAGGGCAAGGTGAAGCTGAAAAACGATATGGCGGCGTTTGATTACGACGCGCTCCGCTGGTCGAAGATAATCATCTGTACCGATGCCGACGAGGACGGCTTCCAGATAAGAACTCTGCTTCTTACGATGTTCTACCGTCTGCTTCCCACGCTGATAGAAAAGGGAAAGATATTCATAGCCGAGTCGCCGCTATTTGAAATAACGACGAAGGATCAGACTTATTTTGCTTACGACGAATCGGAAAAAACGGCTATTTTGAAGCAGCTTGGAGATACCAAGTACACGCTCCAGCGCTCAAAGGGACTTGGCGAGAACGAGCCCGAAATGATGTCAAAGACCACGATGAAGCCGCAAACGCGCCGCCTCATTGCCGTAAAGCCCGCGGACGCCGCCGCGACGGAGATGATATTCGACACCCTGCTTGGCAACAACCTTGCGGGTCGCAAGGCGTTTATCGCG
Source organism: Eubacteriales bacterium (assembly GCA_045544735.1). Classification (GTDB taxonomy): domain Bacteria; phylum Bacillota; class Clostridia; order Oscillospirales; family CAG-272; genus CAG-390. The sequence goes on along the minus strand of JAZPZM010000031.1, from coordinate 1,399 downwards.
GAGCACGCAAACGAATATATGAAGGACGCGGATATATAAAAACAGAGCCAAACGCCGATGGCGTTTGGCTCTGTTTTAGTTGTGCGATAATTGAGAGGAGGGGACGCTTTTTCCATGTATATCCGCTCGACAAATTGGAATTTGGCGGTCTGTTAATCAACCGCTTTCTTATCTTCAGAGTACCACAAATATATAGAATACACCAACATAACAATCAAACCACATACCAAAATAAGATTCAATTTGATTACAAACATTGATAGGAGCGTGTTTATCAATCCGTGGAAAACATTGCAGGCAAAAACACATTTTGTCCTTTTATAAAGTGCAGCCAAAAAGAAACTTAATAACACGCCTAACACCAAGAAGAAAGGAAATGCCATGTTTTGCTGAGAGGAACCTTCTACAAACCAAAGTGGAATATGCCAAATTCCCCATACTGTACCGGTAATTACAGTTGCTATTGGAAACGGAAGCTTCTTTTCCAATATAGGTTGCATGATACCACGCCACCCTAATTCTTCTTCTCCCCCATATATAAATACCGCTTGAAGAAAAACAATCGGTATCAAGTAAAAAGGTAATGCCGAGTTAAATTCCATTGACGAAATACCGATTACCGCTATTGCCATAGCAGCCAACGTCCAAAAGTAAACTATCGTTTTTCGTTTATATTGGAAAACGAATTTAACCGCTGACTTGAATGCTAATCTTTCTTCCAATACAAACAACGATGCTATTGTCGGTCCAAAACCACCTATAATATGCAGTATCGTGCCTATTGGATGTGTGAAAGATATGAGGGACAATTTTGTAAAAATAGCCAGTGAACCCCAAGCCAAACCTGTAACAACAAATGTTATTATTAGAAATTTACGCAAACGCTTCATTTCCATTTTTGTATCACCTCGTCAAATTCTTATTTGTAGGGTTGATTATATCACACTTTCGCAGATAAATCAAGGCGAAGCCTTGTATAGACGCTCGCAAGCTCGCTATTCCGTCGCTTTGCTCCTTACATCCGCAACTTGTTGCGGCATATCATCAACCCGAAGGGCTGGATATCATCAACACGGAGTGTTGTATATTATAGCGTAGCAAGGGATACACGCTGAGCGTGGATACCCACTCCCTACGCCTGACGAGCAAGCTCGTCGAGCTTCGGTCGGGGTATGCGAACCCTGTCTTGCTACGCAAGACAGGGTTTTCTCCACACCCCTCGCCACAACAAAAAAGGAGATGCGAAGCATCAGGACTTGGGGATACACGCTGCGCGTGGATACCCACTCCCTGCGCCTGACGAGCAAGCTCGTCGAGCTTCGGTCGGGGTATGCGAACCCTGCCTTGCTTCGCAAGACAGGGTTTTCTCCACACCCCTCGCCACAAGAAAAAAGGAGAT
>JAZPZM010000030.1:0-16923 GCA_045544735.1 Eubacteriales bacterium | reverse complement strand
CTCTGACACCACCCCGTGGTGTCATTCACTACCCTCGCGCCGCTTCGCTACCTCTCCCAAAGGGCGAGGCTAATGTAAACCACCGCTTTTTTATGTAGCCGTAGCACACGACGAGAGTCCGAAAGGGTCAAGTTTGGTGCTAACACAGGGCGCAAAAATACTGCGGTATTTTAATCCCCCTTAAGCACTTCGATATTGGCAACAATGCAACTGTGATCGGGAATTCCTATTATTTCCGTATTACCGAAAATATCATTATATACAGCAGTTTCTACCGATATTTTTTCACCTGTAGCAATATGATTTATCTTCATATAACCGCGATAACTGTTACCTTCTATCGGATACAGAATAATGTTCTTGATTTTAAGATCATTCACGATCATTTGGTAGTTAAAATATTGCCTTGGCTTATGTCGATATCCGTTAACGGCGTAACTTATTACTCCGTGATTAAAGTCGCCCGTTAAGACAAGATGAGATTTATCTGATAGATTTTCAATATACCTTAATACTTTATTCCACTGCTCCCTTCTATCCTTGAAATCCGCATCATTGCTGCCCGCAACCAAGATACGCACTGTAATTAAGTCAATATATTCGTTCCCTTTTTCCACACGCAAGTGCAGCATATGAGGGTCTGCCATTTCACCTATTTTCTTGACCTCATATTCCTTTTTGATCTCACAGAGAATTCCTCTGCCCTTTTCATCTAAAGACGTATAGCTCTCGTATCCCGAATCTTCAAACACCTTCAAATACTCTGCGTTGTCGCAATCCATAAATTCAACGTTAGCGTATATATCCGCATCCGAAAAAGATAATTGTTTCTTGGCGACGGCTCCTGAAATAAAATAATCTTCTTTACATCTTCCTCGTTCAACCCTAAGATTTAAAGACGTTTCTACAATTTTAATTTTCATTTTGGTTCTCCTTGTATTTTTATTATAGTTTTATAGGCATCTGGTGAGATGTCTTGAACATCGTGTTCAAGTTATATTATATGCAATTCAAGCCACCTTGTCAAGTAGTTTTTTGAATAAAATTTAAAAAACGCTTTACTTTTTCTAAAAATTATGATAAACTAACAACACGGAGGTGATCATAAAATGAGTTATATTTATAATATTCAACTTACTTTTGCAAATCCATCTCCTACGATCACCTTTATTGATAAAGAAGATGTGATCGATCGTGCCATTAAAGATTATAATAATCGCACGTTCCAAATGCAAAACCCTAAAAAAATCGAAAAAACAGCTATTGAAAAATCAATTTTATCTATTAAATTAGAAAGCGCATTGCCATTAAATAGCTTGGGCAGAGCCTTAAGAACTTTTTCTATAATTATCATCAAAGAATACGAGGACCCTGATTTTATAGCCCAAATCACTTCAAACGGACAACTGTTTACCACAGTTCATTCCTCCGAAAATACGGATGAAATCGTTTCAGATACCCAAATAGATATTAACGATATCGATGACTTAGAAATCATAAAAGCATTGCTTGATTATATCTATAAAAAAAGGGATTCAAATTCCACTATATATAGGCAGAAAAAAGCCGCAATGAATAAGATAAAGCAAATTGCTGTTGATTCCGGTATATATACAAAAAACAAACATTAGCAAAAAACAATAGCGACAGGAAAATTTTCCTGTCGCTATTGTTTTTATCGTATGATTAGCTCTTATCTTTGTCTTTTTTATCTGCAAAGTCCGAGATGGATATCGTAAAGGCGGCGGATCTCCGCGGCGCGGAAATCGCAGATAGCCTTCATCTTTTCTACGTCCTCGGCGCTGAACTTATCAAGCGCGCCCTCGGCAAGCTTCTTTTTATACATCTTATCGGTGATAAGCGCAAACGAGATATCGTAGCTTACTATCTTGCCCGCAACCTCGGCAACGATAACGTCGCTCTTGCCCTCCATAAGAAGGTCAACCGCAAACGCACCCATCTCGGTAGCGGTAAGTCTGTCGCGCAGAGTGGGCGCACCGCCGCGAACGATGTGAGCAAGGCGGACAAACTTGGTCTCGATTCCCGTCTTATCCTGAATAACCTTGCGAAGCACCTCGCCGTATGGCTTACCGTCGGCGGTAAATACGCCCTCGGAAACGATGACGATCATACTTCTCTTGCCCGATTCCTTAGCGGCGATAATGCGCTCGATAGCGGCATCCTCGTCAAAGGGAACTTCGGGAATAGCGATAGCAACCGCGCCCGACGCGATACCCGTCTTAAGTGCGATCTCGCCGCAGTCGCGTCCCATAACCTCGACCACGTTGCAACGAGCGTGGGACTGGCAGGTGTCGCGCAGTCTGTCAACCGCCTCAACAACGGTGTTCATAGCGGTATCAAAGCCAACGGTATAATCCGTTGCGGTAACGTCGTTATCAATAGAGCCCGTAACGCCGATGGTGGGTATGCCACGCAGAGAAAGGTCGGTAGCGCCGCGGAACGTGCCGTCACCGCCGATGGCAACGATAGCGTCTATATTATGGCGCTTGCAGGTAGCGATAGCCGCCTGCATGCCCTCCTCGGTCTTGAATTCAAGACAACGGTCGGAATAAAGGATAGTTCCGCCGAGATACTCGATATTCGAAACGTCGCGCGCGCTGAGGTCGATCATAGAATCGTTAACGAGTCCGCTGTATCCGCCAAGGATTCCCTTGACCTTAATGCCGTGCTGAAGTGCGCGGCGCGTGATAGCGCGGATAGCTGTATTCATACCGGGGGCATCGCCGCCCGAGGTCAATACGCCAATTGTATCAAATTTTGCCATTTCTAACTCCATTATCCGACAAAGCCGGTTATTTTTTTAACACACTCTATATTTTATAATATTATTGCGATAAAATCAATAGCAAAATCGGTTATTTATAAAATTTTTTCCGTTTTTTTGAAAAAAGTATGCTAAAAGGTGGTTTTTTATTCATCCTTCCGACGAAAGATCGCCGCAAAAGCCGAGTCCAAGCCCTATTGCCTGCGTTCCCGAACTTTGCCTGATATACGCGCGGGAGCGAAGCGGAGACATCGAGAGCCTCTTTACCCTCTCGCCCTCTGCCGTTGAGATAGCTACGAACACCGTTCCGACGGGCTTTTCGGGCGTTCCGCCGCCTGGGCCCGCAATACCCGTGGTGGCAAGTCCCACGTCAGCGCCGAGCGCAAGCCTTACGCCGCGTGCCATTTCGGCGGCGGTCTCCTTTGACACCGCGCCGTGCGCGGCAAGCGTTTCCGACTTAACGCCGAGAAGCTTCATCTTCGCCTCGTTTGAATACGTTACGCAACCGCCGAGGAAAACGTCGGAGCAACCCGCGATATCGGTAAATCTTTTGGCGATAAGTCCGCCCGTGCAGGACTCCGCCACGGCAAGCGTCATTCCGCGCTCGCGCAACGAGAGCAGAAGCGCGTTTTCGGCAGTACCGACGTCGATGCCGTATATGAAATTCCCGACCTCCGTCGCGCGTATGCGCTCTATTGCCTCGTCGCAAAGCGCGCTCGCCTCCTCGCGCGTGGCGGCGCGCGCGCTCACGCGCACGCGCACCTCGCCCTCCTTGGCGTAGGGCGCAACGGTCGGATTTTTATCGTTTTGCATCATGGGGCGCAGTATTTCCTCGACTGCCGACTCACCCATATTGAGAATGTGCAGATTTTTCGAAAGTATAACGCTGTTTGAGCGCGCGGCAAGATACGGCTCGACTCGCTCGTACCACAGCGGATGAAGCTCCACGGGAGGTCCGGGGAGCAGAATAGCGACCTTTTCGCCGCACTCCACCGCAAGTGCGGGGGCAGTACCCCAATCGTTTTTGAAAACGACCGAGCCTTCGGGAATATACGCCTGCTTTATATTGTTGTCGGGCATTTCCCTGCCGATATCGGCAAAATACGTGCGAATTGACGCAAGCACGCCCTCGTCAAGATACATGGGAAGTCCGAAATACTCCGCCACCGTTTCTTTGGTAAGGTCGTCGCAGGTAGGACCGAGGCCGCCCGACATAAACACCGCGTCCGCGCGGGAAAAGCTCTCGGCAAGCGCTTCCTTGAGCCGCGCGGGGTTGTCGCCCACCACCGATTGACGGTACACGGGAACGCCAAGCTCGGCAAGGCGTTGAGCCATAAAGGAGGCGTTGGTGTTTACGATATCACCGAGCAAAAGCTCCGTTCCTACGCAGAGTATCTCCGCATTTTTTATGGTTTTCATTTGTCCCCGCTCTTGATGTGAACGTCAAGCTGATTGTAGGGTATCTCGATTCCCGCCTCGACGTAAGCCTTGCGTATCTGGCGGATGAGGTCGTGATTTACCGTCCAATAGTCACCCGAATTCACCCAAACGCGCACCGTTACGGTAACGGAGGACGCGCCGAGGAGCGTGACCTTTGCGAATACGTCCTTGTCCTTGAGAACGAGCTCGTGCGCGGATGCGATGTTTTTCGCCAGCTCGCACGCGGCGTCGGCATCCGCATCGTAGGATATCTCAAACGCCATATCCACGCGGCGGTTGTCCTTTTCGGAAAAGTTGACGACGGGGTTGTTCATCATCGCACCGTTGGGAATGGTGACCACCTTGTTATCAGCCGTGCAAAGCACGGTGTAGAATATACCAAGCTCCTCAACCGTGCCGCCGTGGCCGTTAGCCTCTATGTAATCACCGACCTTGAACGGACGGAAGATCAAAAGCATAATACCGCCCGCGAAGTTTGAAAGCGAGCCCTGCATAGCAAGACCGATAGCAACACCGCAGGAAGCAACGGCAGCCACGACGCTCGCCATGGGAACGCCGAGAATGGCTATTACGCACACGCCGAGTATCACCCACAGACCGATGCGCATAAAGGAGCGCATAAAGCTGCGCACGGTGGGGTCCACGTGATCGTATTTCTTGCCGTCGGGGAAGAATCTGACGATGAGCTTGATGACGTAAGAGCCGATGACGAGCGTAAGTATTGCGCCGAGGAGCTTAAGTCCGACGGACTGTGCCACGCCAACGAGCCAAGTAAGAAAAGTTTGCATTTTTAATACCTCTTTCTATATTATTTCAAATAATAATTATATCACTATAATTGTTAAAAGTAAATGCCGAAACATTTAAAAATATTATTAACAAAATCAAATGCGTCTGCTGCGCCAAACGCAGACGAGAAGAACCGTCGGAAATGCCACCGCGGCGAGAATTCCGAGGCGAAGCTCGTCGTTAAGCGCACCCGACACAAAGCCGACGGCGGTAGGACCAAGCGAGCATCCGAGGTCGCCGCCGAGCGCAAGGAGCGCAAACATAGCCGTGCCGCCGCGCCGCATAACGCCCGCCGCCTTGCTGAACGTGCCCGGCCACATAATGCCCACGGCAAGGCCGCACAGCGCACACGATATCACGCTGAGCGCGGGCAGGGCGAAAAGCCCGATGCCGAGATACGCGCCGACGGCGAGCGCACAGCTGAGCATCATAAAGCGCTCAAGCTTTATTTTGTCACCGAATTTACTGTAAAACACCCTCGACACGCCCATGAGAACAGCAAACGCCATAGGGCCCGCAAGGTCGCCGAACGTTTTTGCGATGCCGAGGCTCTTTTCCATAAGCGCGGATGACCATTGGCTGACCGCCTGCTCGCTTGCGCCCGCGCAGACCATCATAACGAAAAGCAGCCAAAAGGTCTTGTTTTTCAAAAGCTCGCCCACGCGCATTCCGACCTCGCCGTCCTCGATAAGCGCCGCAAACGGCACGCGCAGGAAAACGAGAGCATTCAGAAACGGCACAACAGCCCACAATAGTGCCATCACGCGCCAATTTTCAATACCGAAAATATGGAAAAAGAGCGTTGACAAAAGCACCACGCCGACACAGCCCCAGCAGTAAAAGGAGTGTAGCAGACTCATAGTTTTTTCCTTGTTTTCGGTGGGGCAAGCCTCGACCACGGGGCTTACAAGCACCTCAAGAAGTCCGCCGCCGACAGCGTAGATAACGACGGAAATAAATATTCCCGCGAAGGCGGACGGTAAAAGTTCGGGCAAGACGGAGAGCGCGACGAGTCCGAGTGCGGCAAGCGCGTGCGCCAGCACCATAGCGGCGCGGTATCCGATGCGGTCGATAAAGCCGACCGACAGAAGATCGACCGCAAGCTGAATGGCGAAGTTAAAGGTGACGAGCAGCGTTATCTGCGAAAGCGGTATGCCGTAGGACGAGTGGAACGTCAAAAACAAAAGCGGCGCGAAATTATTTATGATAGCCTGCACGACGTACGCCACAAAGCACGCCGTAACGGTCCTTCCGTATTTTTTATCCATTGTATTTCCTCGATTGTATTTCAAAGCAAGCTAAACAAGCGCTTGCCTGAATTATAGCACAACGAGCGACGGTTTTCAATGATTTTGGTCAAAACGTCGGGCTTTTCGCATAAAAACGCATAAAAAAGCGAGCCGCAAAAACGGATTTATGTGCCACGCATTTGTCTCAATTTTTTCCTCTCATATAATCGTATAATTTTGGGGCGATTATATCTTTGAATTGCTACAAATATTAAATGGCAACAACTGAAAACAAATGATGTTAATACAAGAATAGTCCAATGCGAAATGAATATTCCACCAATTATTGGCAAATAACTTGCAACAAAAATAACCTCGTGAACTATTTCTGCATGGCACATATTCATTATAATTTCTTCTTCAGAGTGAGTTTTCAATGAATATTCATTACTGTCATAGGTAGACACCTTTGTTTTCCACTTTTGCACTTTAATTATTTTATATAAATTATTTTCAAACTTTTTTGGAATAAACCAAAACGAATTATAGTTGAATTTTTTTCTGAATATCAAAAAAACCAAAGGCGCAGAAATATACATTATTAAAAAATGAAGCGCTATCGTTCCCAATACAATACTTATATATAGTGCAAACTGCATATGTTTTTGTATATACATATATGCACTTAAAATTGTTCCGATTATACTCATAATCATTATTATTACCATAATTATGGGAGTAGCGTATTTTCTCTTTGCCATCGTTTAAACCCTCAAATCAAAAGCTTCAGTTAACCGGAATTTCTTATTTATTGCATTGATTATAACATAAAATCACATAAATTTCAATGTTGCTTTTCTTTCATCAAGGCAAAGCCTTGTTGTTTAATGAAATCGCGCAAGCGCGATGAAATCCGAGCAAGCTCGGATGAAATCTTCAGCCTACGGCTTCAGATGAAATTAAATCCGCCTCTCCTATCCCTGCGAAGCGGGATTTCATCACGAAGTGATTTCATCCACCGCAAGTGGATTTATTCCGCCAACGGCGGATTTAGTTGAAAAAAGCACGCTTACGCGTGCTTTTTTCTGGTGCAGTGAGTGATGATAAATCCGAACCAAATGCCTCCTCAATTTCGGCAAAGGTGATTGTTTTTGTGCCTTCCTTATAGTTGAATGTAATAACCAAGTAATCGTCAAACAGATATATTGCATTGACAAAGCTATCAATCAGACGGCGGCGGTGGTCAAGCTGTTTCATATTAAGCTTGCGGTACTTGATAAGATACGCGAGAATATCTTCTTTTGTAACCGTTGGTTTAGCAATTTCTTCTTTGAGAATTTGCACCGAGATCTCGCTCTTTTCGGCTTCGAGCTGCTCAAGACGTTGCTTGGTAGATGCGGTCAAAATTCCCGCTTGAATGGCGTTGACGAGATTGTCAATGCCTTTTTCTATTTCATCAAGCTGCTTGCGAAGAATCGGGAGCGTGCTGCTCTCGGCATTGAGCTTGGCGATCAGCATATCTGCAAGTCTGTCGAGCAATTCATCGTCAAAGATGAACTTCTGAATGAGCAGAATCACTACTTCTTCAATCCATTTCTTTTTGATGGTTTTCTTCTTGCACGTTCCGCGCTTGCGTGTGCCTCGGCACTTGTAATAGCGGTGGACTTCCATCGTATGACTCGTTCCGCTTTCGCCCGTGATCAGACATTTGCAATAGCCGCAGAACAACTTTGTTGTCAACAGGTACTCGTCCTCGGCTTTGTGCTTTGCAGGAGCTTTCTTGTTTGCTGCAGCTCGCGCTTGTACTTGCTCAAATAACTTGGCAGGAACGATAGCGGGGATTCCGTTGGGAACAACCACGTCGCGATATTGATACTCTCCTATGTATCGGCGGTTGTGTAGCATTCGTGTCACGGTGTTGAGACTGATCTTTGTTCCTCTGACGGTGCGAATACCTTTGATGTTGAGTTCGTCGGTGATCTCTTGCATCGTTGCTCCTTTGGCATATTTTTTGAATGCATCAAGAACGGCAGGCGCAGCAACGGGATCAATTTGGAATAACTGATTTTCGTCAACGGTGTATCCGATAGGAAGTGTACCGCCGTTGTATTTGCACTTGAGCGCGTTCTCGGTCAGACCTCGTACCACTTTCTCGGAGAGCTCCGCCGAGTAGTATTCCGCTATGCCTTCAAGCACGGATTCAAGCAGAATGCCCTCAGAACCTTCGGAGATGGATTCGGTTGCCGATATGACCTTCACTCCGTTTTTGCGAAGAACATATTTGTAGTGTGCCGAGTCGACACGGTTACGAGAAAATCTGTCGAGTTTCCACACGATAACAACGTCGAACTTTTTAGCCGCACTATCCTTGATCATTTTCAAGAAATTCGGGCGGTGGTCTGTCTTTGCCGACAAAGCGCGGTCTATATACGGCTCAAGCAAGGTGATGTCATTCTTCTTTGCAAAGGCTTGACATTCACGAAGCTGACCTTCAATCGATTCCTCTCGCTGATTGTCCGAGGAATAGCGAGCATATATTACTCCTGTCATAATTCACCACCTTCTTTTTAACGGCTTAATTTTTGTACTACAGACACAATATTTTGTCTGATTTCATCAGTAATATATCTTTCCGGCGGAATGTGTATAAAAACTGCCCGTCCGCACATTTTTTTAAGCATTAAGTAATATGCGTAATTGCATAAATACTTTGTTGGACGTTTTGAAATATAATTTGGGACGCCACATATATCAAACATTTCAGATATTGCCGATACATCCCAAACTGTGTCCTTTGTTCCAAATTCAGTTTGGGCGCGAACATCAATTCTGATTCTATCTTTCAGCTTAGTATCCAGTCCAAACATTATAACGGCAGAATATTGTTCACAATCACACTCTTCGATATCCTCTTCCAATCCTTCAAATGAATTGGTTAAAAACAATTTATCACACTCAACATCCTTTATAAGTTGATAGGAGGAATTGTGTTCGCCTTTGAATGCTGTTAGTAATATATCCACTCTCTGCACCTCCGTCAATACTCATCTAAATCGTGGTCTCTTACAAATCTTTCAAACTGCCACTCGGGTCCGTCAAAGAGCAACTCAAGCAAGGCTTGCTGAAGCTCGCCCTTTTTCATATGTCCCACGTATTCCTGCACTCTGTCATAGAGTTCTTCCTCGTATTGCTCGGCTTCCTCTTGCGCTTTCAAATACTCTCGGTAAAATCTAACTGCCTCTTCGGGATATGCGGTAAAATAAGTTGCCACCATATGCTTGCAGACAATGCGCTTGCCGTCAGCGTGCGGACAGTTGCAAGTTGATTTTCTCGGATGCGCAACGTCAATCTCAACAACGTAGGGCTCGCTTGCCGTTCCGATGACGTCAGCAGTGAACACACCCGAAGCGGTCTCAGTTAGGTTCTTAACTTTTTTCTGATTGTAATAATCATAGCCGCGCCAAACAGATGCGCCGCTTGCACATTCAAGCAACCCCATTTTCGTCCTCCTTCTTTTTCGCTAATACTTCTTGCTCCTTCTTCCACGCTTCAAGCTCGGCGCGCCATTCGTCCGAGGAGAAGAATTTTATAACACCGGGAAGGAGAACATCGGCAAGCGCTTCGATTTCATCATCGGGGATATCCAATCCCATATTCGCGCCGCCGTGCTTGTCCTTTAGAATCGCAATGATCCTTTTGCGCAGCGCGTCAACGTTAATTTGTGGAAGTTCCATGTAAACCCACGTGGTATGCTTATCTTTGAGAATATTGATCATTCTATTTAATATTTCTTTGATGTTCAAGATACATTTACCTCCTAAGGCATTGTCTGCCATGACAAAGGCAGTGCTTGCTGCGACTGATAGACGGATTTGGGTGCCCAAATCCAGTGCTTGCTAAGACTGACAGACAGCTTTGGTACACAAAGGCAGTGCTTGCTACGACTGATGTATTTTCTTTCGGTTGGCTTTGGGCGTACAACCGCGATGCTTGCTAAGACAAGCAGACACATTGAATGTATTTTTGTTTCCGTTGGGATTTGGGACACAACGGCGATGCTTGCTGAGACCGATGGACCGTTTGTCATGACAAACGCGATGCTTGCTAAGACCAACGGACAATTATTTAGCAAGAATGGCTTTTGGACGTCCAAAAGCAGTGCTTGCTAAGACTGATAGGCAAGCAGAGCGTCGTCAAAGTTTCTTGATCACCTGCGTGGCAATTCCTTGAATTTGAACGTTGCGCTCGATGCGATCATCGTAATCGGGATTCTCGGCATGGAGCAAATATGCTTTCTGATCGGAAAGATAGGTGATGGTTTTGAGCAGTGTTTCATTTCCGTTTACAAGGACAACCGCATAGTCGCCGTCCCTGCAAGTGTTCTGTTCTCGCACGATAACGAGATCACCATCGTCAACTCCGATGCCCGTCATCGAATCACCCTTCGCGGTAAGAATGAAAAATTTTCCGTCACCAACGAGCGCGATAGGCAGAGGAATAATGTCCGCTTCTTCCACGTTTGGCTCACTCGGCAAGCCGCAGGACACAGTAGAATCATATCGAATTGCAGGCGTTGTTTCAAACATATTGCGCGAGAGATTTGTGCCGATACTGCGGCGACCATTGTACTCGATCTCCCCATGCTCCTTCATATCGGTGAGGTATCTCTGCACCGAAGTCTTAGAGATTCCTGTGCCAGCCGCGATGTCGCGCACCGTCGGAGACTTGCGGTTCTCCATAAAATATTCGTCTATAAATTGGCGGATCGCCTCCGCTCTCTCGGGACTCCACTTATTCATAAATGCCTCCAAATTACATAAGGTACAATTGTACCGCGTAGTAATTATAGCATAAGAGAGAAAGTTTGTCAATAGGTTTGGCCGAAAAACTAAACTCAAAACTATAAAAACAAAGCCGCTATCGCGGCGTGTAAATCACGCTTTGATAGCGGTTATTAAGCTTTATACTGTTACTCAAACCGATCCATATCCTTATACTGCAATATAATAAGAGAAGATGGTTTGCCAAATCGAAATAATTTTTGTTGCATTTTCCGGAAGGTCAATTCATAATTCCTTTTTTGACTCGCTCGTTGAGCTAATCCGCCTTGTAAAGTTCTCTATATATTCATGTTCGAAAGGCGTGCGTTTAACACGCCCTCCTTTATTGTCCTTGCTTTCTGATCCTGGTGTCTCCAATTTTGATATAGGAAACAATTTGACCAGTTTTAAGCACCCTTAGAGTGTAGGTTCCGCCTGCGGCACCGTCACCTATCCAATTGTGAGCGAGGATTTCACAAGTTCCAAGCCCCGGATAGATAATGAATGTACCTACAGGTTCTGCTTTTGCGAGTTCCGTGCTACGTTTAATGTCGTGCAGATAAGCAAACTCTGTTGTCGGGTAGTTGACATATGTCAAACGCTCGATTTCCTCTCGGGATGCCTTGCTAATATGAACTCCCGGATGAGATTGCTGCCATTGTCTCTTGGCATCTTCTCGCCTTTGTCGAACCCAAAAGCTATCAAACTTTTCAGGTTCGAAGAAACTGTATCCGCAGAACGAAGATTGAGTTCCATCTCGATTTTTGCTATAAGCATCTCGAGGAATGCAGGGGTCATATCCGGCGGCAATCATATCCTCATATGATTTACGGAACGCCTCATCAAAAGAGTACCCGTGCTTCATATACATATCAAGCGTCCGTTGTTCAAGAACGGCATTCGTTTTTCTACGGTCTCTTTCGCGGATTGCAGATTGTCGTGCATTATTTTTATTGGAGTCTTTAGCATTGAAAATCAAGACAAGAATTACGATCACAGCAATTACTAACGGCATTAATCACCACCAGCCTTTCTTGTAGCAAGGTCGTTAAAATAGCGCTTAACGCAATTATACCACTCGCCTGAGTTATCTCCTAATGAGCGTTTTTCATATCTGAGTTGTAGCTGACCTGTCTGCCAATCTTCTTTCTCTTGCAATCCCCAATATTCAAGCGTTCCGAGCTGTTCATAACGAGGTCTTCCGGTGCCGTAATATATACCAAACGCAACATCTTTGACTCTTCCTGCTTCCAGTCCAGAGTCATACCGACTACTATACATTTTGACTCTTTTGTGCCTTGGAATAATTCTGCTGAAATCTTTATGTTCTTCAATTATTTTAACGTAAGTAGTGTCAGAAGGAATGTTATTTACTTGTAAAAATCGCCTCATTTCTCCGAAAGCTTCTTCCTCGGTTGCTACTTCACTCAACAAGACCCCCACTGATTGGGTGGAGCCATATTGACACCCTGCCCATTCCAATGACAAAATCATTTTTTATCACCTCCTGTCATAAAGCGTTTCCGCCTTCCGTCGAATTCTTTATACCGCATACAGTTTGTATCTGGTCAAAGCTCATTGATGTCCAAATCATCCGGATCGATGTCGTCCCAATCATCATCATCTTCTTCGTCCGTCCAATCGGCTGAAGAAACATCGGGAGTCTCCGCTTCCTCTTCGATTCGCTCGATTTCATCCAAGAGAAATGAAGCTTCAATCGCATTTAGTTTGCCATCTCCGTCAAAATCAAAAAACTTTTCAAACGGTCCCATAAATAAATCTCCTTTACTTGTTATATATTTTTAAATTAGAGCTTTATAATTGATAAATCAAGTGAACTGCCTGATCAAAATCGCAGTTCAGTTGTTGCAAAAAGATCGATTCACCGCATTGATCAGATATTTCCTTTGATAATCTGTCAATAGGATAGTCGTTGGATATCGTAACATAATTCAATTTCCAAACACCGCTTTTATCTTGCAAGGCGCTTGTAATACGAAAGCCCTCCATAGAGGTCGAGCAGCTAATCGCTATATTCAAAATTCGATCAGAGGTAGATATTTGTTTTTTAGGTGCATTATGCTTGGGTTTGTTTACGTAATAATAGCAGCCTTTTTCGAGACAATTATGTTCTTTTCTTTGTTCTCGCGTTAGAAATCCCGGATGTCCGGAAAATTTGCAGTATCCTACACAATTTCCACATCCGGTGATGTTTCCGTTGATACACCGACGGTTATACTTAGAGTGACACTTGCTCTCGATTTTTTCATATTCGGTTTTACTTTCGTTAGAAACTGTATAGCAAATATTCGTCATATCCTTTTCTCCTTGTTTATTTAACCTGCCGTGCGAGCGTTCAAACACTTTCGGCAATGCTTGGGAAGGTGCAGTCCTCTGCTAAAAAACCATACCGCAGTCTTCTGTTTGATCGGAAATGTTTTGCCGCAGCACTTACATACGCGTTCAAGAAGAACGGGATTGTTTACAACAGGTGTTTTGACGATTGGCTTAGAGATCGGTGCGCTAACGGTAATGCTTACAGATGTTCTAACCATCAATCCGTATTCCGTATTTTTCATTCTTGCTCGATCTTCCATAATTTCCAAGTTGTCTTCGTAATACTTCGCAATTCCCATGTTTTTACCTCTCTTTGCTTTTGTGATATCATTATATCGTACTGTTTGATGAGTCTGTAACTTTCGTTGATAGGTACTATGTACACTATAATGTACTCCCTGTTCGGTTGCCGTCGCGGTTTGCGTGGTACACTATATGATGTAACCACTCAAAACTGCCGTTGCTGTTGCCGCGGTACACTATATGATGTACTCACCGTTGCAGTGTCAGCGTACACTATATAATGTACTCACTGACAACCACCTTCCTTTGCGCTTCTATACCCATTTTACAACACAAGAAAATCAGTCTGTAAATTTAATTGACAAACAGAAAAGAGGCTAACCGGTTAAGGTTAGCCTCAAAATTATTCATTGTCTATTAGAGATTCGAATGTTTGTAATAACTTGTTGTGTTCAAGCATATCAGTTTGTTCACCATACTTAGAGTTTGTTATTGCCTTCATTTTCGCTGAATACATATCAATAATGTCTTGATAATAATCTAAGAACTTTATTGCTTCAGGATATGTTTCGGGAGATAGCAAAAATGCAATCATTTGCTGTTCTTTCGATGGCGATACTTCTTTATACGCCGTTTCTGCCAAATCAACAATCTCTCCATATAATTCGTATAAATCATGCTCATCATCTTCATTGATTGAATAGTAGTCGCGAACATAATCAACGTATTCAAGCAAAAATGGAAGAGCAAATTTTGAGAATCCCAACCTGGAAAGTCGATTGATAGTTCCCCAAAAGTGAACGTCACAATCCATGTTTGACTGATTAATTCTTGTAATATCCTCGCAGTCAACACAATCCAAATAGTCTTTTGATAATTGCATAAGAATATTGAATTTTTGAGTGGCAGCTTCTTCATCTCCAAGCAAGCAAAAGAGAATTATACTATGTCTCAAAGCACAACGATATTCTGCTTCATATACCGCAATATTATTGAAATCTTCATAGTAATTCAAATCATGCTTTATAGTCGATAACGCAAGCAGTCTTTCGCATTCTTGCATCATTTCATTTAAAATGTTTGGCTTAGAAGAAAAAACACAATCCTCAATATATTTCTTTGGGTCCAAGCAATCCAAAGAATATCCTAACCACTCATTTAAATTGCGGAGCTTATTTCCAGTATCATGTGTTGTTTCAGCCAGTTTAAACGCGTTTTCAAGATCATCGAACGTGTCAAGTTTTAGCGAAAAGGGCTTGAAGTCAGGATGAGAATTCGCTATCTCCGCAATGTTTTCTTGCGAAGCTGTAATAAACCAATCTTGTTTGTTACATTTTTCCTTCTCTCCCCACAAAATATGAGCAAAATTATTCGCCGCAGGCAAAACAAATATTTGCATGGGGGTCCCGGGATGTATTTCGATTTTTTTCGAATTCAAAACCACATTTTTATTCAAGAACATATCCAAACAAGTACCATAAACTTTTTCCATAAGTCCAAAATGCTCGTCATCCAAAATTCGTGCAGCTCGCAGTCCATTCATAAAAATACGCATGCAAGCATTATAGGCGGTATATTGGTTTTCCTCTTTGTCTTTACAGGCTTGAATACGCTCCCAAACACCCTTTAAATAATACTTTTGATAGTTAAGATTCCGAAGTGCTTGAATATCGAAATCATGTTCAGGAAATTTACCGCTTTTCAGTTTCGTAGGATTCAAATGGATAATTGTATCGATCGTTTGGGCTGCAATCATATTAAAACGTTGTGTTTGCGAGCTCATCTCCATATATGGCAAACATAATTTATCAACAATGATCGGATCAAACAAATCATACTCTTTCATCAGAGTCACAGCGGCATAAAAGAATTCTTCACTTTTACGCATAAGATCAAGAGTTTCATCTTTCACCTTTTCACCAAAACCAATTCTGGTTTGAGAGGCAGTAACAGTCAAAATTATGCAATTTGCTTTGATGCGAGTAACCGGCGCAAACGCTGTATCTTTTATCACAAACATTACTCGTTTCAATACATATGTACTATAGCGATTAAAAATGTGTGCGACATAATCTTCACGACCGCCCACTAAATCAAAGAGAACATCAACAATATATGTTGGATCATCTATTTTTCGAGGTGATACGGTCGAAAAAACAGCAAACAAGCATTTGAAATTGTATTTTAATTGAGCTTTTCCTATTTCATCATCATACTCAACGTTTACTCGACTTGGCTCAACAAATTCTTTTTCAAGAAAAATTCGTAATAACTCATTCTGGCTAAGAGATAGATCATCGCTGGTTTTTACAATATCATAGATTATATCACGAACAATGAGTCTTCCGTTATGTGGCTGTATATAGCCAAGTTCCACAAGAGTATTTATTGCATCTATAACCTCGGTCCTTCTATGAGGACAATGCAGTTTAATAAAATCAACAAATTGGCGTGTAGTCAATGCTAAATTCTTTGTTCCTATTAAAAACATAAATACTTCCCATTGACAACTGTCCAAATTAGATAATCTGAATAAATCCTGTAATGCCTTGAAAGTTGTTTGTTTTTTTATCTCTCCATCTTTAGATACAATTACTTTTTCAAAATTTGGAATTCCTTGAATTGCCATTGAACTGATTTCTGAAATCGTGTACATACCACGTTTCATTAATTTTGCTATCAATTCTACATAATAGGTGCATTCTTCACCCAAGATAAAGATCTTTCTTAATTGTTGAATATCAGCTAATGATAATTGATATCCGGAATTTAACTCGAAAACCTGTTTTAGATTGGAATACCCCAACCCAGTAAGATTGATGTGTGCAGAATTAGGACATACTTCCGAAAAATCGGTACGAGTAGTAACAATAATTTTTGCGTTTAATGATAACAACTGCTCAAGTTTTGAAATTTGATCTACTGCAACATCAAAATTATCCAAAACAATTAACGTTTCTTCATTACAAGCATCCTTCAATGCATCAAACGTATCGGTGTATTCGGTTTTATATTTGATTGAAATTTCATTTATAGTATCTTCAAAAGAGCCTTGGTATCTAACAAAAGCAATAGCATCAAAGTTTTTGGAGTAAATTTCCAAATATTTTTTGACTAATTCAGATTTTCCAATACCTCCTTCTCCATGCACAAAAACCAAACGATTTTCTTGCATAAGTGAAGTGTGCAATATCAGCAATTCAGATCCTCGACCAACAAAATAATTGCTACAAGATGGATAATGAGAAATAACATATGCCTTTTTATTGCAAATTATATC
>JAZPZM010000029.1:0-3684 GCA_045544735.1 Eubacteriales bacterium | reverse complement strand
GAGCGGGTGTGAAGCTCAACGCGGTCACTTACCATAAACGAGGAGTAAAAGCCGAGACCAAAGTGTCCGATAATACCGCCCGATTTGTCGCCGTCCTCGTATTTTTCGACGAATTCAAGTGCTCCCGAAAGTGCGATAGAGCAGATATAGCGGGAAAGCTCATCCTCGGTCATACCGATTCCGTTGTCGCTTACGGTTATCGTGCGTGCGTCGCGGTCGACGCTCACGGTGATGCGGAAGTCCTCGCCCTCGGCAAGCTCGGTGTGACCGAGGGAGGCGAGTCTTTTAAGCTTCGTAACGGCGTCGGATGCGTTGGAAACTATCTCGCGAAGGAAAATGTCCTTGTCTGAGTAGAGCCATTTTTTGATTATAGGAAAAATGTGTTGTGTTTCTACGGAAATGCCGCCCTTGCGGCTTGCGTTTTCTGCCATGGTGTCTCCTTTTCTGATTTGCGTAAATTAAAGATATCACATAAATTATATAAAATTATTCTTTTTCTGTCAAGAAAGATAGAGGATATTTAAAATAAATTGCAAAAATAATTAAAAAACACGTCATTAACGCAAAAAATCCACTTGCATTCCTGCCGCACTTATGTTATGATTGAATGGTAAAAAGGAAAGGGAGGAAAATATGGAAAAGCTTATACTTAACGCATATGCAAAAATAAATCCCTTTCTCGAAATAACCGAGAAGCGCCCTGACGGATATCATGAGATAGATTCGGTGATGATGTCCGTTTCCGTTTGTGACACGATCACGTTGACACGCACGGAGCGCGGGATCGCGATTACTGCGGATGCGCCGAGCGTGCCGACGGATAGCAGGAATATCGCGTATAAGGTCGCCGCTCGGTTGATTGAGGCAGTAGGCGACACTCGCGGCGTGCATATCGATATAAAAAAACGAATACCTACCGAGGCGGGAATGGGCGGCGGAAGCGCCGACGGCGCGGCGGTGCTCGTTGGACTTAATAAAATGCTTGGCGAGCCGCTTAGCGTGGACGAACTTTGCGCGCTCGGCGCAAGCGTCGGAGCGGATATTCCGTTCTGTGTGCGCGGCGGTTGCATAAGAGTCGGCGGAATAGGCGAAAAGGTCGCAGAGACACTCCCCGTCCCGAAGCTGTATATTTTAGTAGCAAAGATGAGCGAGGGAATATCAACGCCTGCGGCGTATGCCACGCTCGATGCACTCTACGGCGGTTTTAGTGAGTATTCGCCAAAATTGCCCACAGAGCTTTTGCGCACTATAAAAAACAAAGAAAAAATAAGCGGATTTTATAATATTTTCGAGCAAGCACTTGACACTTTAGCCCCAAGCACGAAAATTCTAAAGGGCAGGCTTTCGGAGCTGTCGCGCGGCGCACTTTTGTGCGGTAGCGGAACGGCGGTATTTGCCGTATTTGATAACGAGCGAGATGCACTTGCGGCAAAAACGGCTTTGCAAAAAGATAGTGCGATATCGTTTGTCGAAGTGTGTACGACAATGCCGTTTGGCGTTGAAATTATTAACTAAAACAGCAATATTTTTCCAATGCGGAGTTATAAATGGAACAAACTGTTATAAACGCTCCCTGTACGGGGGCTGATGCGGATATCATTTTATGCACAGCCCTTGATATAGGTCAGCATCTTTTAAGAAACGGAAGCGAGATCTCCCGTGTAGAAAACACTATAGAGCGTATATGCACGGCGCTCGGTGCGGCGCACGTCGAGGCGTTCGTTATCCCCTCGCTTATCGCCGCCTCGGTTCGTATGAATGACGGTAGCTACTCGGAGCAGATGCGCCACGTTAAAAAGGGTATATCTATGAACCTTTACCGCGTCGAGCAGCTCAATACCATCTCACGCCAGCTTTGCTCGGGTGCTATAACGGTAGCGGAGGCGCGTCAGAAAATAGAAAGCGTCAAAAGGCTTGATCCCTACAGACCGCTTGTTTCTCACGTCGGCGCGGCTATATTCGTTGCGGGCTTTACTCTCTTTTTCGGCGGAACTTGGCTTGACGCCTTTAGCGGCGGGCTTATCGCCGTGGTGATCAGCATACTGTCGGGCTTTGAGGCCCCCTTTACCAAGGGAATGATGAAGCCGTTCACCCTCTCGTTCGTTGCAGGCTCGCTGTCCGTTATTCTTTGCTTTTTGGGTATCGGCAGGGACGTTGACGCCGTTGCTATCGGTACTATTATGCAAGTGATTCCTGGGCTTTCCTTCTGGACGGGAGTTACGGATATGGTCAACGGCAACCTGATATCGGGTGCGCTGCGCTTGCTTCAGGCGCTTCTTACCGCCGTTATGATCGCGCTCGGATACGCTATGGCGTTCCTTGTGTTTGGAGGGCTTATGTGATGAGTGAGTACGTTTACATAATGATAGGCTCTATTTTAGGAGCTATGGGCTACGCCCTTTTGGTAAAGGCATCGGTAAAATCCCTTTGTCCCATTTTCATCGTTTCCACGCTCGGTGCGGTCGTTTACTGTGTCTGCGACAGCCTTGAGTTTTCCGTGTTTGCGGCACACATGTTTTCCGCCTTTGCGGTCTGTACCCTCTCGGAGATCAGCGCGCGGCTGTGGCGAATGCCCGCGGTGGTTATAATGTTCCCCTCTCTCATTCCTCTCGTTCCGGGACGCCCCCTTTATCTTGCGGTTAGTAATATAATCAACTCAAACTACTCCGCCGCCTTTGATAGCGGAGAAACCACGTTGCTCGTGGCATCGGGAATCGCAGGCGGAATGATCATAAGTATGGTAATCTTTGCTACCGTGAACACCGCCATTCTTTACGTTCACAAAAAAATGCGCAAAACTAAAGCATAATAAAAAGCAGAGGGGCGAATGGGTGATGTCCTTATCGGAGAAATCACCTGACACATGGTAGATGCGAACTGTGTTCGCCCGCGGGAGACCGCAGGTCTCCCCTACGGATAAGCAAAGTTTGATATGCAGAAAACAAAAATTACCCCGGCAGATTTTGAAGTCTGTCGGGGGTTGTTTTATTTGTTCGATAAATTGAAATTTACTGAACGAAACACTCAATTATTTTTTTATTCTCATTAAGTAATACGTATCATTTTCCTCTGTAACGTAACCGCCATTATTACAAATAGCCTTAAGCGATGGAATGTTGGTTTTCAAGACTCGCAAGTATATTTCTTCCTCCGGAACAATTTTTTTTGCAAATTCCAATGTTAGAGCCAATCCCTTTGTTCCGTAGCCTTTGCCTCGAAATTCTTTTTTTATGCTGTATCCAATATGACCGGCACCAGTTTTCAGAGCGTCTGTCAAATAATGTCTAATTCGATATTCTCCTATAAGGGTATTATCATCCCATAAATAGTAATAAGTTTCAGGTACAAACCAATCGGGCATATTGATGGGATTTTCGTGCATCATCAATTTCGGCAATACGGTGTCTCTATATTCATCAAAAGATACTCCTTCGTATTGATTCGTTAAACCGTTTTCGTTTGCTGGAAGT
This sequence comes from Eubacteriales bacterium, assembly GCA_045544735.1. Lineage (GTDB taxonomy): Bacteria > Bacillota > Clostridia > Oscillospirales > CAG-272 > CAG-390. The sequence continues at coordinate 214 of JAZPZM010000029.1, read as the reverse complement.
GCAGCAACATATTTCCATTGCTCCACTATATCTTCATAGTTCATTTTTCGAAGCTCTATCATGGTTTGAATATTCCTTTCTGATTTTGCTTGTCAAATTCTTATTTATCGTTCTGTTTTATCGCTAGTTTCGCATTTGTATTACAAAATGCATCGGGCAAAGCCCATACCCCTAAGATTTCGCGTATCCAAAGGCTCTCCCTGTGGGAGAGCTC
>JAZPZM010000028.1:0-3295 GCA_045544735.1 Eubacteriales bacterium | reverse complement strand
ATGAAAGGAAACTACTTATATCTTTCGCTGACGAACACCGCGGAAGGAGCAAAGAAACATAGCTTCAAGACCACCAAGGGAGAGGGACACGGTTTCGGTCTTGCTCGCGTTGATGCTATTGTAAAGAAGTACGGCGGATATTTGACTCGTGCAAGCGAGGACGGCGCCTTTTCTACCGAAGTCCTCTTGCCTCAATAAATACAGTAAAAGTGCAATCCACATCAAATTTTCGACGTTTGACAACAGATTGCACTTTTTTGAATTTCTTTATGATATAATGCAGACATCCAAAGTAAAAAGGAGGTCAATATGAGTTCTAAAACAAAAGCTCCCAAAGAAAAGCCGAAGTATTCAAGATTTGGCTGTCTTGTATGGGCGATCAAAAATTTGTGGCGGCTCGATAAAAGCTTTGTGTTTTTCATCTTTGCTGCCGTTCCGATAGCGATGATCTCGCCCCTTGTCAGTTCATATTTTTCAAAATATCTTATTGACAGTATCGGGGCTGGAAAGCCATTCGCAGACCTTGCGTGGATTGTCATTTTTTTCATCACGGCAAGTCTTACCCTTAATGTTTTGAGCAATTTTATAAATGCTCGCTGTAGTTCAAGACGTTATTATCCTACCTGTGTTTATCAAACAGAAATGGGTTACACGCAAGGCTACAAAGCGGATTTTGAGAATCACGAAAAGCAGGATTACAAGAAGATAAGCGGATATGCATGGAGAGATGCGAGCAGTGGAAACTGCGCCTTGGAGTTCATATGGACTGATCTTTCCGGTGCGCTTATTCACCTTTTAGGCATTGTTACTTATGCCTCGCTTCTTGCCTTTATCAACCCTATCGTATTTGTAGTCGTTATCATAGTATCCATTCTCTCATACTTTACTACTCTGTGGCAGAACAAATATTACGAAAAACATAAGCACTTGTGGGAAAAGGAAAGCAGAAAAGCGGGATATCTCGGAGGACTTTCCGAAAACTTGCAGGTAGCAAAGGACATTAAGCTATACGGACTTGAAGAATGGCTCAACAAAATGATGAGCGATTACCGCGCTCACATTATTATGTGGAATAAACGCTGTCGCTTGCGCGGACTTTGGGCATCGATTCTTGCCGGGCTTATGACTTTGATACAAAACGGCGTTGCATACATCGTGCTGATTGGTATGCTTCTTGCAGGAAGTCTTTCTGCCGGTGATTTCGTATTTTATTTTGGCATTGTTGGTAGCGTTGCAGGATTTCTTCACGGTGTAGTCGGTGATGTTGCCAAGTTGAACAAGAGAGCCGATAAGATTGCATATTATCGTGAGGTCTATGATTATCCCAACAAATTCAATTACGGTAAGGGATGCGAATTGCCTACGGGAGCAGTTACAATCGAACTGCGTGACGTTTGGTACAAGTACGATGGCGCTGAGGACTATACTTTGAAGGGTATCAACCTTACCCTGCAGGCAGGAGAAAGCCTTGCCCTTGTTGGTGTTAACGGTGCTGGTAAAACCACCCTTGTTAAGTTGGTTTGCGGTTTTTACCGACCTACAAAGGGCGAGATATTGGTAAACGGCAAGCTGATTGACGAATACAACATCCACGAATACTATACGATGATTTCTGCTGTTTTCCAAGAAATACGTCCTGTCTGCTTCACGATGTTCGAATATGTGGCAAGTGCGGACATAAATCGTCCTACAGCGAGAGAGGATGCTGTAACTGCTATGAAATTAGCAGGCATTTGGGAGAAGATCGAAAGCCTCCAAAACGGCATCGATACCCACTTGATGAAGGGCATCTATGACGATGGCGTTGATCTTTCAGGCGGCGAAATGCAAAAGCTTGTTTTGGCTCGTGCTATTTATAAAAATGGTTCTGTTCTTATTTTGGACGAGCCCACGGCAGCACTCGATCCTATTGCGGAAAACAATCTCTATTTGCAATACAGAGAGTTGACGCATGGAAAAACCTCCATTTACATTTCCCACCGTTTTGCAAGCACTCGCTTCTGTGATCGTATTCTCCTTCTCGGGGATGGTGTTATTAAGGAAAGCGGAACGCACGATGAATTAATGGCACAGAACGGGCAGTACGCCTATATGTTCGGGGTACAGGCAAAATACTACAAGGAGGGTGAGATCAATGCGTAAAGATAATGTAACTATAAGAACCCTTAAACTCTACCACTCCTTCAACAAAAAGTATTTTCCTACATCCTTTTTGCATATTGTTTTCAGTTCGATATCCCCGTATTTCAACCTTTGGATGTCTGCCGAGATCGTAACCGCCCTTTACGAAGGCAGGGATAAAAAAACCATTTTCACTCTTGTGGCTATTACACTGCTTGGAAATCTTTTCGTCCACATCATTAGTACCTTGCTAAGCAATGCGGTTAGTACACAATTTGAAAAACTGAACAATAATGAATCCTTGGCATTCAACAAAAAAACTCTTTCTCTTGATTATGATAAATTAGAAAACCCTGAAGTCCGTATGCTGAGAAGAAAGGTTAAAGAGAACGCCTATATTAACGGATATGGCATCACATATATGCGCAATTCGGTCAATCGGCTGATGTCCAGCGCCGTTAAAATTGTTTTCTCGCTGATCCTTTTCATTGAAATGATTACGAAGATGGTTGCTGTCGGCTTCCATTGGCTTGGTCTCGTGCTTGCGCTCGGAATGATTTTGTTTGCAGCATTGCACTATGCTTGGGGCTTCAAGCAGGGCAAGCTCGTTGCCGCTCATAACAAAAAAATCGGTGATATGATGCTTGAAGAAAACAGAATAGGTAGAGGAACGAACAGTACCGGAATGGATGACAGAATCTACCTTCAAGCAGATATTATACAGAAGCTGAGCGAAAAGATGAACAAAGATCATTTGAAAGCGTTTTCAGAAGCGCAGAGTCTCGGATTTAAGTTAAGTATTCCAAGGGGAATATTAAATTGGTCAAGTACGCTTTTCAATTATCTGTTGGTTTGTTTTTACTGTGCGATGGGAGCATTCCCTGTAGGTAACGTGATTAAATACACAGGATATCTTGGACGTTTTATGGGCGATCTCAATGCGCTCTTGGATACGCTGTTCCGTTCCTTCAAGGAAAACGAGCAATTCCTCAAGCTGTATTTAGAGTATTTCGATATCCCCAATGATATGTACCAAGGCTCTCTTGCCGTGGAAAAGCGAAGCGACAAAAAATATGATATCGAATTCCGCAACGTTAGCTTCAAATACGCGGGAAGCGAGAATTATGCCTTGAAGAATGTCAATCTGACCTTTAAGGTAGGCGAGCGCCTTGCG
>JAZPZM010000027.1:0-5238 GCA_045544735.1 Eubacteriales bacterium | reverse complement strand
GGTAGCGGAGGTCGAGGAGTTCTTCCGTTCCGATTGGTATAGGATGCTTACCTCGGTTGATGCGGAGATGCTTATGAGAAAAATTCGGAGGGAGATTAATGACTGCGCATGAATACTTAAACCAAGTGTACTACCTCAACAGAAAAATAAAATACGACCTTGCCTCCCTTGAGGAACTTCGAGAACTTTCGTGTAGCATCGGATCTCCCTCGTGGGGTGAGAAGGTCGAAGGCTCCCGTAACTACGATGCTCCCTTCGTGAGGGCACTTGAGAAGATATGGGAAAAGGAAGCCAAAATCAACGAGGAGCTTGCAAGGCTTAATGCCCTAAAGGATGAAATCCAAGCGGTGATTGAGCAAGTCCCCGATGTGGATGAACGCTTCGTATTGCTTTACCGCTACATTCAAAATTTGACGTGGGACGAGATTGCTTTGGAGCTTCACCTCTCCGTAAGCTCTGTGCGTAGGTTCTATAAAAGCGGTCTTACGCACGTGGTCGTTCCCGCGTAAAAAATATCGTAAAAATAATAAAGTTGGCAGAAATGAACAGGTTTGAACAGAGATAACACTCTTGCACTTATGATATACTATAATTGCAAAAGAATAAACGCAAGCCATTCACGACCTTTGCCGTGAGTGGCTTTCTTTATACCCAAAAGGAGGTGTTAGAGTGCCAAGGAAACCAAAGCGACCTTGCTCTTTCCCCGGTTGCCCGAAGCTGACAGACGGAAGGTTCTGCGAGGAACACGCAAAGCAAGAGGCAAAACGCTACGAGAAGTACGACCGAGACCCGGCTGTACGCCGTAGATACGGCAGAGCTTGGAAAAGAATCCGAGATAGCTATGTGGAGGCACATCCGCTCTGTGAGAAGTGTATGGAAAGCGGACTGCTTGTGCCAACCGAAGAGGTGCATCACAAAGTTCCTCTTGCAGAAGGTGGAACGCATAACCGAGCAAATCTTATTTCTCTTTGTAAATCCTGTCACGCACGTATTCACGCAGAGCGTGGAGATAGATGGAAAGGAAATTAAAATATGACAGAAAAAGAATGTGTTATTTGCGGTAAGCCTTACATTCCGAAAAACAACACACAAGAATGCTGTTCAAGCATATGCGCAAACAAAAAGAGCCACGAAACCCTTAAACGATATACCCACTGCGTTATCTGCGGAAAGCCGTTCTGGAAACCGAATGCCCACCGCTTTAAATATTGCAGTGACGAATGTCGCAAGGTTGGATTTGAACAGCTACACCCCAAGAAGGAAAAGCCACCCAAGAAGGTATATCATCGAGAATGCGAATGGTGCGGTACTCCCTTCGAGACAACCATTCCTAATAAAAAATACTGTAGCGAGGATTGCAGCTATAACGGCAACCTAAAAATGAAGCGTGAGCAGTGGGCTGACGCATACATTCCCAACACACATATTTGCAGGGAGTGCGGTACGGAATTTACAACCGAATGTGGAAATAAGCACTCCGTTTTTTGTTGCCAAACCTGTGCAGACAGTTTCAAAAGGCATCAAGAGCATGACAGTGAGCAACACAAAAGGTATATGCTAGCCTCTAAAAGAAAACGAGAACATCTGCTTATTGACAACTTCGTTGAGGAAGTAACCTATTCAGAACTGTATCATCGTGATGGTGGCATTTGTCAAGTGTGTGGTTTGCCTGTTCATCCAGAAAAGCTGATAGATAATAGCTGGGACGGGACAATCGACCATATTGTGCCTCTGTCTCTTGGTGGTGAACACTCGATGAGAAACTGTCAGTTAGCTCATAGAATATGTAACTCTCTTAAGCGCCAACAGGCGGAAGCTTATAAAATTGATTGGGAGAAAAAGTCTCAAGAAAATAATTATTGGCGCATTAAATATGAAAACTATATTTCTTTGATGTGTTCTGACGTATCCTACGGGGGTAGAATCTTCGGGACCTAAATGAAGTCAACGGGCTGGGGCTGGCGTGCGCATTTTTTGCTATTCAAACGGGGTATTAACCCCATAAGCCCTAAAAATTGCAAAAAAGGAGTAAGAAATATGGCTAAAGACGGTACAAACCGAGGTGGAGCGCGCCCCGGAACTGGACCAAAAAAGAAGGCGCTCGTAGATAAAATCAATGAAGGCAAGCTCGAAGGCGCTATGATTTTACCCGAACCTGCGGAGTTTGAGGGAGTGGATGTTCCACCCGTCAAGGATTATCTCAAAGCAACGCAGAAAAACGGCAAGAATTTATGCGCCGAGGACGTTTTCATTACCACATATAAGTGGCTCAAAGCCCGTGGTTGTGAAAAGCTCGTCAATACGCAGCTCATAGAACAATATGCGATGTCTGTTTCCCGTTGGATTCAGTGCGAAGAGGCAATTTCCGAGTTCGGCTTCCTTGCCAAGCACCCGACCACGGGCAATGCAATCGCAAGCCCCTATGTTGCAATGAGCCGCGACTATATGAAACAAGTGAATGCCACTTGGTTTTCTATCTTCCAAATCGTCAAGGAGAACTGCTCCGTTGAATTCGATGGTGCGACTCCCCACGATGACGTGATGGAAAGATTACTTCGTTCAAGAAAAGGAGTTTAATTATGTTTGAAAAAGTGAATCCGCGCCACCCGGACAAGGTGGCAGACAGAATCGCAGGTGCGCTCGTTGACCTTGCATATCGTTTTCAAGAAAATCCTCGCATCGCAGTTGAGGTTCTTATCGGACACGGCGTTTGCCACATCATCGCAGAAACCTCTATCTGTATTTCCCGCGACGAGGTAACCGCAGCAGTACATCGTATTGCAGGTAACCTTGAAGTCGACTACGCAGAGGTGGCACAAGACGCACACCTTTCGAGAAATCAGAGTGGCAGAATCCGCTGCGGTGACAACGGCATCTTCAAGGGTGTTCCCGTTACCGAAGAGCAGAAAAAGCTGTCGGCTATCGCAAAGGCAATCTACGAAAAGTATCCCTTTGACGGCAAGTATATCTTAAACGGCGACCGCTTGATTATCTGCCAGAGCAATGCGAAACGCAAAGAACTGAAAGCGGAGTATCCCGGCGCAGAGATTAATCCTCTCGGTGATTGGAGTGGTGGTACAGACGTTGACAGCGGTGCGACCAATCGCAAGCTCGGCTCTGATATGGCAGACAGCGTCACGGGTGGTGGACTCCACGGAAAAGACCTCTCCAAGGCAGATGTCAGCGTAAACATTTATGCTTGGCTCAAAGCACAGGAGACGGGTGTTCCCGTTGAATACTGCTGCGCCATCGGTGACGAGTGCATTGATGGTATTCCTTACGAGGAAATCGTAAAAACTGCAAGAGCTTTTATCAACAAGCTCGGAGGATTTGAAAGGTTCGCTGAATGGGGCTTGGTGTAAACCATAGCAAGCGAGGTGATACCTATGAACGTATTACGAATCGATGTGGGTGTTCACACCCTCCTTCACATTAACCTTTCTAACGTTGATTTTACGGGTATCAAAGAAATTGTTTTCACTGTTAAAAATTTCTCCTCCGTAGAATCTCCCGTCATAATTGAGAGAATCTTTACCGAACCCGGATTTTATGAGGTTATGATTTCACCTACAGAAAGCATAGCTCTTTTCCCCGGTGCCGAGTACGATTTCCACCAAGTCCTAACGGACGGCACTCGTATGAAGATTTCCGACACAGGCAAAATCATCTTACGAAAAAGCGTAGGTGATAGCTTTGTTTGATAAGCAGAAACCGCCCATTGTATCTATCCCTCCCAAAAAGATAGATATGACGCAGTGTTGCGGAGGCAATGACATCGAAATCACAAGTCTTTGGCCTCTTGCAAAAATGCGAGAATACGAAATCAGGCTTGACACCAAAATTCCCAAAGAACTCTCAATTCTTCCCCAAGCAAACAGTGACGACATTTCAACGCCCAAGGCACGTGAAGACGGAAAAATCTATATCCAAATCGGTGGTACTCCCGCCTTTGCAACCCTTGAGCAAATCAAAGAACTTAACACCAAAACGGTGTTCGTGGATAAGCTCTCCGACACCAAAATCACACAATTAAGTAACGAGGACATCGTTATGTTAAAAAAGGAGTAAAAAACTATGGCGCAGAAACGCACACAATACATTAAAACAGCAACCGGGCTTGAAAAGCAGCTGATTGCCTCCGCTGCTGACATCGTAGAAATCGATGCCATTACCGGGCTTGAGGCAACTAACGTTCAAGAGGCTCTTGTCGCAATTAAGGACATCGCAGATAACGGTGGCGTTACGGGTGTCAAGGGTGACGCAGAGTCTACTTTCCGCAAGGGCAACGTAAGCATCTCCAAGGCAAATATCGGTCTTGGCAACGTGACTAATGACGCACAGGTCAAGCGTTCCGAAATGGGTGTGGCAAATGGTGTTGCAACCCTTGATAGTGATGGCAAAGTCCCTGCATCACAGCTTCCTTCCTATGTGGATGACGTTCTTGAATACGACAACAAGGCGGCATTCCCCGCAACGGGCGAGAGCGATAAAATCTACGTAGCAAAGGATACAAATCTTACCTACCGTTGGAGTGGTTCGGCTTACGTCGAAATCTCCGTATCCCTTGCGCTCGGTGAAACTGCTTCTACCGCATACGCAGGTGATAAAGGTAAGGCTCTCGCAGATAGGCTGACCACGGCGGAAACGAATATCGCATCCAATGATAGTGATATCGCAGCCCTTCAAGACAGAGCCACCAAGCTTGAAGATGGCACAACCCCGGCGGGCAAGGCTACCAAGCTTGCAACTGCTAGGAAGATTTCTCTTACGGGAGATGCGACGGGCAACACTACCTTTGATGGTAGCGCCGACAAATCTATCGCAGTTACCCTTGCAAATACGGGTGTAACCGCAGGTACTTATTCTGCAGTTGCCGTTGACGCAAAGGGTCGAGTTACTGCGGGTAGCCAAATCATCGAGTGGGGTACGAGCGGTCAGAAAGAACCTAGCGCAAGCCTTGCAGTAGGCGGACTCTTCTTTGAACTCGTTGAGTAAAGGAGGCTTTTATGTCTACCTTTACACCTAAACGAAAAACCGCATCGGGGGTTGAAGATATCACTCTTCCTGTTTCCGCTATCGGTGGCTTGGAAGAACAGCTTACAATCCTCGATAAAAACTCACTCGCAATGCCACGAATCCGTGTCGGTAGCATTACCGATATTGAGGGTACGATGATTATCGGTTCCGATAACCCCTTGATTTTCACGGTTGAGATTATCGACGGTCAGTTGCAAGTGG
>JAZPZM010000026.1:0-39144 GCA_045544735.1 Eubacteriales bacterium | reverse complement strand
TCACAGAACGACATGGCTACGATCCGACTTGGCGGGAACGTTGCTCGCCTCTCTGTCGCATTTATTGTAAACGATGAGCGACGGCTTATCGCCCGCGCCAAGCTCGGCAAGGAGATTTTCCGTGACCTCAAGCTGTGCGGGATATTCGGGGTCGGACGCATCCACGATTATCATAAGGATATCGGCGCACACAGCCTCGTCAAGCGTGGAGCTGAACGCCTTTATAAGATGGTGCGGCAAGCGGCGGATGAAGCCTACCGTGTCGGTGAGCAGTACGTCATCGCCGCTCGGCAAAGAAAACTTGCGCGTGGTGGGGTCAAGCGTTGCAAAAAGCTTGTCCTCGGCAAGAATGCCCGCGTCGGTAAGTCTGTTTAGCAAAGTGGATTTGCCCGCGTTCGTATATCCGACGATAGCGATTTTTTGAATTCCGCTTCTGTCGCGCGCGGCGCGCTTGGTCTTGCGCTGAACGGCAAGCTCGGCAAGCTCCGCCTCAAGCGCCGTTACTCTGCGCTTGATGTGGCGGCGGTCGGACTCAAGCTTTGATTCACCCGGTCCTCTCGTTCCGATGCCTCCGCCAAGACGGGAGAGCTGCGTTCCCTTACCGATGAGGCGTGGCGCGGTGTATTTTAGCTGTGCAAGCTCAACCTGAAGCTTTCCCTCTGCGGTAGTCGCGTGGAGAGCAAATATATCAAGTATCAGCATCGAACGGTCGATGACGCGCACGCCGTCAAGCTCGTCCTCGATATTTCTTATCTGCGACGGAGTAAGCTCGCAATCGAAAACGGCAAGGTCGATATCGTTGTTTTCGCAAAGCTCTGCAAGCTCGATAAGCTTACCCGAGCCTATATAGGTGCGCACGTCGGGCGTCTGGCGCGATTGCACCATCGTTGCCACGACCTCGCCCCCCGCAGTATCGAGCAGACGGCGAAGCTCCTCAAGCGATATCTCGCACTCGCCGTCGCGCATATCTCCCGCGTCGACACCGACAAGGACCGCCCTGCCCGCTTCTATTTTACTTTTTATTTCGTTAGTTGGCATAAAACCACTTCCTTTTCGCTAAAATTGAAACAAGGGCAAGCAACGCGTTGCGCGCAGCTTGCCCGATGCTCCGAAAAGCTTATTTGTTCTTTGCCTCAAGTCTCTTCTTGAACTTGTCAACGCGTCCGCCAGCATCAACGAATTTCTGCTTACCGGTGAAGAACGGATGGCACTTGGAACAAATTTCAACTCTGATCTCGTCGCCGCCTTTGGGGTTGGTGGAACGGGTCGTTACAGCCTCGCCGCAAGCGCAACGAATGGTTACTTCTTCATACTTAGGATGGATACCCTGCTTCATTTCAATACCTCTCTTTTAGCGGTGTGTATTGACGGATTTTGCCGTCGATGCCGCAATTACAAGAGATTATACCATATTTATTTTAATATTGCAATAGTTTTTTCGCATTTTCTTTATTATTTTGCCCGATTTTTTGAAAATTACTAAAAAATAAAGGGCGTACCGTACGGTACACCCTTTATTTTCTTCTTAAAGTCGGAATTAGATCTTCTCTTTAACCTTGGAAGCCTTGCCGACTCTGTCGCGAAGATAGTAGAGCTTAGCGCGTCTGACAACACCCGAACGGGTAATATCAACGGCTACTACGTTGGGAGAGTGGATGGGGAAGGTCTTCTCCACGCCTACGCCGTAAGAAACGCGTCTTACGGTAAAGGTCTCGGAGATGCCGCCGCCGTGCTTAGCGATAACGGTACCCTCGAACATCTGAATTCTCTCACGCGTGCCTTCCTTGATACGGTTGTGAATGCGCACGTTGTCACCTACGTTTACGGTAGGAAGCTCCTTCTTGAGCTGCTCATTGGTCATAGCTGCAATGTAATCCATTGTTAGCCCCTCCTTTTTTATTTTAAGGATAATGAGGACATTCATGCAGAGCCCGCAGCGGACTGCCCCCGTATGAAATCATACCTTGGTATTATATCACGACTTCGTCGCAAAATCAATACTTTTTTCAAAAAAATTCTATTTTTGCGAAAATTATTTTATTTCCTCGATATCGTACGGCGTTGCCTGATATACGAAGTAGTTGAGCCAGTTGGTGTAAAGGAGATTTGCACAGCTCCTCCAACGCACGATGGGATCTTTTTCGGGGTCGTCGTCTGGGAAATAGTTCTTCGGCATCTGCCCTACTCCGTTTGCGGTGTCCCTGATAAATTCCTTTTTCAGCGTGTCGCCGTCGTATTCGGGATGTCCCGTAACGAATATCTGTCTGCCGCGCTCCGTAGCACAGACGTAAACGCCCGCTTCCTTTGAGCTTGCGAGTATTTTTACGTCGGGGCAAGCCTCCACGTCCTCGCGCAGCACCGTGGTATAGCGCGAATGCGGTGCCCAGAAGCTATCGTCAAAGCCCCTGAAAAGTATGGACGTTTTATGGTCGACGGTATGCTCAAAGATTCCAAGCATCTTTTTATCAAGCGGATATTTTTTAATTCCGTGGTGATAATAAAGTCCTGCCTGCGCGCCCCAGCAGATGTGGAACGTGCTCGTTACGTGAGTTTTGCTCCATTCCATTATCTCGCAAAGCTCATCCCAATACGCTACCTCCTCAAATTCGAGATGCTCGACGGGCGCGCCCGTGATTATCATTCCGTCAAATCGGCGGTGCTTTATCTCGTCAAAGGTACGGTAAAACGCGAGCATATGCTCGGCAGGGGTGTGGGTTGGCTTGTGCGTGGCGGTCTGAAGCAGTTCAAGCTCGACCTGAAGCGGAGTGTTTCCGATAAGGCGGGCTATCTGCGTTTCCGTAACGATCTTCTGCGGCATCAAATTGAGCATAAGTATGTGCAGAGGACGAATATCCTGCGTAATGGCGCGGGTTTCGGTCATCACGAAGATGTTTTCGTCAAGCAAGGTCTGCGTTGCCGGAAGAAGATTAGGTATTTTTATAGGCATAATGCCTCCGTTCTCAGGCGTTTTCCATAGCCTGCTTTATATCATCAATAATATCTTCGACGTTCTCGATTCCAACGGACAGTCTGATAAGTCCGGGGGAAATTCCTGCGGCGGCGAGCTGCTCGTCGGTAAGCTGACGGTGCGTAGTGCCCGCGGGATTAAGGACGCTCGTGCGTGCGTCCGCAACGTGAACTACTACGGCGGCGAGCTTCAAGGAATCCATAAAGCGGATAGCCGCCTCCTTGCCGCCCTTGATAACGAAGGAAACTACTCCCGACGTACCGCGGGGCAGATACTTCTTCGCAAGCTCGTATCTGGGGTCGGATTCAAGTCCGGGGTAGCTTACGCTCTCGACCTTGTCACAGCTCTGCAAAAACTTTGCAACTGCCATTGCGTTTTCGCAATGTCTTTGTACGCGCAAATGGAGCGTTTCAAGACCGAGGTTCAAGATAAACGCGCTCATAGGAGTAAGCGGAACGCCGAAATCGCGTATGAGCTGAACTCTTGCCTTGGTATAGTAAGCGTGAGCGTTGCCGAAGTGGCTGACGTATGCTACGCCGTGGTAGGACTCGTCAGGCTCGGTAAGCTCGGGGTATTTGCCGTTAGACCAATCAAATCTACCGCCGTCAACGATACATCCGCCGATAACGGTAGCGTGACCGTCCATATACTTGGTGGTGGAGTGGATAACTATATCCGCGCCAAACTCAAAGGGGCGGCAGTTGACGGGCGTGGGGAAGGTGTTGTCTATCATAAGCGGAACGCCGTGACGGTGCGCCACAGCCGCGTATCTTTCGATATCGAACACGTCAAGACCGGGGTTGGCAAGCGTTTCACCGAAGAGAAGTCTCGTTCTGTCGTCAAAAAGTGCCTCGACCTCATCGTCGCTCATATCGCTCGTAAAGAATCTCGTTTCGATGCCGAGTCTTTTAAGCGTAACGGAAAAGAGGTTTACGGTTCCGCCGTAGACCGACGCGCTGGCAACTATATTGTCACCCGACGAGGATATATTAAGTATAGCCACAAGTATTGCCGCCATTCCCGACGCGCAAAGAACTGCTCCCGTGCCGCCTTCGAGATCGGCTATCTTTTTCTCAACCTCCTCAAGAGTGGGGTTGGAAATTCTTGAATACATATGTCCAGGTGCTTTGAGGTCGAAAAGATCGCCCATTTCCGCGGCACTGTCGTACTTATAGGTAGTGCTCTGATATATGGGCAGGACTCTCGGCTCGCCGTTTTTAGGCTGATAGCCTGACTGTATACATTTTGTTTCTATCTTGTATTCGGACATATTCACGCCTCCTTGGCTGTTGATAATATAAAATTATATCATATTTAGCGTAGTTATGCAATAGAAAAAGTCGAAATTTTATTGAACTACGCCCTAATATTTGATATAATGTATATACAAACGTTATTTTGGGGGAAATTGGGAAAATGGGATTTTTAGAATACGGAGATGCCTCCTCGCCGCTCCTTTTGCTTATACACGGCTTTCAAAGCCCGTTTTGCATATGGGATAAGTACGTAGAGCATTATTCAAATCGCTATCACGTCGTAGTGCCGATACTTGACGGGCACGATCCCGACTGCCCCTCGGATTTTATTTCGTTTGAAAAATGCGCCGCCGATATAGAGGAATATCTGAACGGGCGCGAGGTATACGCAGTATATGCAATGAGTATGGGCGGGGTGCTTGCCGCCACGCTACTCAAAAGAGGACGAGTAAAATTTAAAAAAGCCATCCTTGAAAGCTCTCCTCTGCTCTCCTACAATCCCATCGTCGCCGCCTACATCACGCGCTTTTACCTTTCGGTAACGCAAAAGACGAAGAAGCGCGACGAAAAGACCTTAAAAAACGCCGCGCGGCTTGTCCGCGAGGAGCAGTACGACGATTTCATCCGCGTGCTTGATAATATGTCCGACGCAACGATACGAAACTGCATAAGCGGAATAAAGGCGTTCAAGCTCCCTACTGACCTTGATTTGTCCGCTACGGAGCTTACCTACATCTACGGCGGAAAGGAAGGCTTTTTTGGAAAAATTGCAAAATTTATAAAAAAGCACTATCCGCACGCGAGTATTATAAAAATCGACGGCAAAGGACATTGCGAGGACGCACTCCTCTGCCCCGAAATCAGAATTGGTGACCTTGATAAAATATTGTAAAAAAGTGGCTGAAGCAGCCTTGTGTCCGCAAGGACACAAGGCATCGATATAAATCCGCTTGCGTGGATTTTCGATATGCGCCTTCAGCGCTTGATATGCTCACTTCGTGAGCGCGGATTTATATCATATCGAGTTCGACCGAAGGGCGAACATATCGAATTCGAGCGAAGCGAGAATATATCGAGCTGAGCGAAGCGAGGCATATCGACAAGATCGAATTTTTCCGCAAATAAAGAAGGACAGAGAATGTAAACGCTCTGTCCTTCTTACGTTGATAAGGCATATTATATTGAATTTCAAAAGCCGTTCATTGAGCACATTAGCTTTTATTCCACTTTTTATTATGCCAGCTTTTTGACCGCAAGTGCGCACCAGCCGTTCTCTTCAAGCGTTTCCGCTATATAGAGTCCGTTTGCTTCAAGCGCGTCCACGACCTCTGCGGCGCGCTCGGAAATTATTCCCGATGCAAGCAGAGTGGAATGCGAGCCCATAAACGCGCCGATGTCGGGTGCCATACGGATTATAATATCCGCAACTATGTTCGCACAGATGATATCGTACTCGCCCGCCTTTACGCCGCGCAGAAGGTCGGACGTGCCGCACTCTACCTCACAGCCGTTCTCGGCGGCGTTCTCGGCGGCGACCTCCACGGCTATGGGGTCGATATCGTACGCGCGGCAGATGCCCGCGCCGAGCTTTTTGCCGCAGATGGCAAGTATGCCGCTTCCACATCCCACGTCGAGCAAAGTGCAACCCTCGCTTACGCGGTCCTCAAGCATTCCTATAACGAGCTTCGTGGTTTCGTGCGAACCCGTGCCAAACGCCATACCGGGGTCCATTCTGACAACAAGCTCGTGCTCCTTTGGCTCGTACTCCTCCCACTTCGGAACGATAACGATGCGGTTGCCGATGTGAAGCGGCTTGTAATACTGCCTCCACGTGTTCGCCCAATCCGATTCGTTGACTCCCGCGACGGAGATATCGGCTTCAAGCGATTCCTCGGCAAGTCTTGTTTTTATGAAAGCAAGCGTTTCGGCGGGGTCTGTGCCCTCCGGCAAAAAGACCGAAACGGATGCAACGGTCTTATCGGCGTTGAGTATCGCCTCGTCGATAAGGTCGCCGTACACGCTCTTGAGGTCTATGTCGCTGAAATCCTCTATCATAAGATTTACGTCAACGGCGCTCATTATCGCGGTGAGCTTGTCAAGCATGGGGAGCTTTACCGTGACCTTTATCTGTGTCCATGCGGAATAGGTATATTCCATTTTACGACCTGCCTTTTACTTGAAAATGCGCTTGAGGAAGCTCTCGCGCTTTGTATAATTCGATTCGCCCGATGCCTCGGCAAACTGACGCATTATCTCCGCCTGCTTTGCGGAAAGTCCGCGCGGTATCTCTACATTTACGGTGAATATAAGGTCACCGCGTCTGCTTTGATTGTTGACGTAGTACGCTCCCTCCTGACGCATTGTAAAGGACGTTCCCGTCTGCGTTCCCTCGGGTATCTTGTACTTTTTCGTGCCGTCAAGCGTGGGGATGTCTATCTCCGCGCCAAGCGTTGCCTCGGCTATCGTGATCGGAACTTCGCAATAGATATGCGCGCCCTCGCGGCGGAAGATGGGGTGGCGGCGTACGCGCACCTCGATGATGAGGTCGCCCGCAGGTCCGCCGTTTGCGCCGTCGTTGCCCTGAGAGCGCAGAGCTATGCGCTCACCGTCGCCAATACCCGCAGGTATATTGACGCTGAGCTTTTTATGCTGCTTCGCAAAGCCGCTTCCGCGACATTCGGAGCAGGGGTCTTTTATTATCTTGCCCTTGCCGCGACAAGCCTCGCAGGTAACGGTGGATTGGAACTGCATACCGCCAAGCCGCTGTACGACGCGGCGCTGACCGCTTCCGCCACAAGTGGAGCAGGTCTCGGTCTTTCCGTCCTTTGAGCCACTTCCGCCGCACGACGAGCATCTCGCGGTGCGATTGAAGCTTACGTCGACCTTCGTTCCGAAGGCGGCATCCTTAAAATCAACGGTAACGGCAATACCGATATCATCACCGCGGCGAGGCGCGTCCCTGCGGCTCGATCCGCCGCCGAATCCGCCAAAGCCGCCTCCGAAGAAGGAGCTGAATATATCGCCAAAATCGCCAAAGCCCGAAAAGCCCTCTCCGCCGCCGCCCATACTGCCGTCAAATGCGGCGTGGCCGTAGTTATCGTAGGCAGAACGCTTTTCGGAGTCGGAGAGAACGGCATACGCCTCGTTGACCTCCTTGAATTTCGCCTCGGCTTCCTTGTTGTCAGGGTTCATATCGGGGTGATACTTTTTGGCGAGCTTTCGGTACGCCTTTTTTATCGTATCGTCATCAGCGCCGCGCTCAACGCCCAGCACTTCATAATAATCTCTTTTATCAGCCATTGTAAACACCTTTCACAAAACGCCTTAAACGGAATGGGCGAAAAACGCCCATTCCGTTAGCATTTTACTGGTTATTGCTGTTATCCTCAAAATCAGCGTTATAATAAGTTCCGTCGCCGCCTGCCGCGCCTGCTCCCGCATCAGCGCCGTTTGCCGCGCCGCTCTGTGCATAGAGCTTCTCGGAAAGCTTGCCGAATGCCTTTTCAAGAGCCTCGGTATCAGCCTTGATCTGCTCGGTAGTTCCGTTTGCAACGGTGCCCTTGAGCGTTTCAATAGCCGCCTTAACGTCTGCAAGATCGCTTTCGGGGAGCTTGTCGCCGATCTCCTCAAGAGTCTTTTCGGACTGGAAGATGAGGTTTTCAGCGTGGTTCTTGATCTCAACAGCTTCCTTCTGCTTCTTGTCAGCCTCGGCAAACTGCTCAGCCTCGCGAACTGCGCGATCGATATCATCCTGACTCATATTGGTGGAGCTGGTGATGGTGATGTGCTGTTCTCTGCCCGTTCCCTTGTCCTTTGCGGTAACGTTTACGATGCCGTTCGCGTCAATGTCGAAGGTAACCTCGATCTGAGGAACTCCACGGGGTGCGGGGGGAATGCCGTCAAGGGTAAATCTGCCGAGCGTGGTGTTACCCGATGCCATTTCGCGCTCACCCTGAAGAACGTGGATCTCAACGCTCGTCTGGTTGTTAGCGGCGGTAGAATATACCTGACTCTTCTTTACGGGGATAGTAGTATTTCTGTCAATGATGCGGTTGAAAACGCCGCCGAGAGTCTCGATACCGAGGGACAGAGGCGTTACGTCAAGGAGAAGAAGGTCCTTAACGTCGCCGCCGAGAACGCCGCCCTGAATAGCCGCGCCGAGTGCTACGCACTCATCGGGGTTGATGCCCTTGAAGGGGTCCTTGCCCATAAACTTCTTGACTTCCTCCTGAACGGCGGGAATTCTTGTAGAACCGCCGACAAGAAGCACCTTGTCTATCTGCGAGGGATTGAGTCCCGCGTCGGAAAGAACCTGCTTGGTGGGGCGAATGGTCGCCTCAACGAGGTCAGCCGTCAGCTCGTTGAACTTTGCACGGCTGAGGGTGGTGGTGAAGTGTACGGGGCCTGCCGCGGTAGCGGTCAGGAAGGGGAGATTTATCTCGGTGGTGGTCATGCCCGAAAGCTCGATCTTTGCCTTTTCTGCGGCTTCCTTGAGTCTCTGGAGTACCATCTTGTCACTCTTAACGTCGATTCCGTGCTCGCTCTTGATAGCGGCTGCCATCCAGTCGATAATTCTCTGGTCGAAATCGTCGCCGCCGAGGCGGTTGTTACCTGCGGTCGCAAGAACCTCGAAAACGCCGTCGGATATCTCAAGCAGAGATACGTCAAACGTACCGCCGCCAAGGTCAAATACCATGATCTTCTGATCGGTCTCCTTGTCCATACCGTATGCGAGAGCCGCCGCGGTAGGCTCGTTGATTATACGAAGAACCTCAAGACCTGCGATCTTGCCCGCGTCCTTGGTTGCCTGACGCTGTGCGTCGGTGAAGTATGCGGGAACGGTGATAACCGCCTGATTTACGCTCTGTCCGAGGTATGCCTCTGCATCAGCCTTCAGCTTCTGAAGGATCATTGCGGAGATCTCCTGGGGAGTGTATTTCTTGCCGTCGATATTTACGCGGGTATCAGTACCCATATCGCGCTTGATACTGCTGATGGTGTTGTCGGGGTTGGTGATAGCCTGACGCTTTGCAACCTGACCTACGAGTCTTTCGCCGTCCTTCTTGAAAGCAACGACAGAGGGAGTGGTGCGCGCACCCTCGGGATTGGGGATAACGGTGGGCTCGCCGCCCTCAAAAACCGCTACGCAAGAGTTGGTCGTACCTAAGTCAATACCTATAATTTTTGCCATAATAATATCCTCCTTGGATTCTTTCTTTAATATTAGTTTGCTACCTTTACGACGGCGTAGCGGATAACGCGCTCGCCGCGGGTGTAGCCTTTTTGGAACACTTCGACGATCTCGCCCTCTTTGTAGGCTTCGTCGTCAACGTGCATAACTGCATAATGCAAATTGGGGTCGAATATCTCACCCATAGCCTTGATCTCCTCTATGCCCATCTTGGCAAGGGATTCGTTAAAGCTCTTGAGTATAAGCGCAAGTCCTTCCTTAAGTGCCGCGGCGTCCTCACAGCCTACCGCGCGGTCAAGGTTGTCAAGAACGGGGAGCAGCTCCTTCATCGCGTCGGAGTAAGCGTCGGTGTATATGCCCTCCTTCTCCTTTTGGGAGCGACGGCGGAAATTGTCGTACTCGGCAGCAAGGCGAAGATACTTGTCGTCAGACTCTGCAAGCTTTGCGCTCGCGTCGGCAAGCTCCTTTTCAAGCTCCGCTATACGCGCATCCTGCTTTTTTGCCTTTTTCTTTTCGGCTCTCGTCATCTCCTCGACAACTTCAGCCTCTTCGGTGATAACCTCGTCCTTTTCGTTTTCGCTATTCATCTGTGTCATTCTTTCCCTTTCTTAAATCATTAGCCGCCTTATCGCTTGGCGGAAGCGCCGCGGGGGATGGGGATATCGGAGTGTAGCCGCCGATTATTTCCTCAACCGAGCCGCAAAGATGCTCTATCGTTTCAAGGACCTTCGCATAGTCCATTCGGAGCGGACCGAGAACGCCGATAACGCCAAGCGTTTTGCCGTCCTTTACTATAGGCTTGAAAACGAGCGCGGAGTTGTTCATGACCTGCACCGAGGACTCCGTTCCGATAAGCACCGAAACGTCCTCGCCCGTGCTTTCGGACACGAGGCGCAATATCTCGTCCTTCTGCTCAAGCGTTCCGAGAAGCTCCGAAAGATGCTCGGGGCTTTCGTAATCGGAATACTGCAAAAGTCTGTTGATTCCCGAAAGCTGGAGCTCGCCGCCGTCGTACTCGGTAAGCGCAGAATATATCGTCTTTACTATCGGTGCGACGATGGGCGCGTCGGACTCCATAACCGCTTCAAGATTCATAATTACGGGGAGATTTATCGACTCCGCCGCGATGCCCGCGACAAGCTTGTTAAGCGCCTCGCAAAGAAGCTCTATGCGCTGTCTCGGTCTCGGCTCGGAAAGCCTTATGTGCTTTGAAACGACGTTGCCGACGGAAGTCACCATGATAAGCACGAAATTGCTCTCGTCGATATACGCTATCTCAAAGCGCGAAACGAAAACCGAGCTTCGCTTTGGCTTTACCGCAAGTCCCGTGTAGTTGGTAATGCTTGAGGCAAGCTTTGACGCGGCAAGAAGTATCTGATCAAGCTCCGCCGTTTTGCTTTTTAGGATGCTGTTTATCTGATTTATCTCGCCCGTGGTCATGGCGTAGTGCTCAAGCAGCTGGTCTACGTAAAATCTGTAGCCGAGCTGGGATGGTACTCTGCCCGCCGAGGTGTGCGGTTGTTCAAGATATCCCATTTCCTCAAGCTCTGCCATCTCGTTACGGATGGTTGCCGAGGAGCATTTTATTTCGGGGAGCTGAAGCAAGGATTTTGAGCCTATGGGCTCGCCAAGCTCGATGTGCGACTCAACGACCGCTTTGAGTATTAGCTTTTTGCGTTCGCTAAGCTCTTTTCCGTACATACCGTCTCCCCCTTTCAAAAAATATCCGCCATTTTCGTGGACGATCAGTTTTTTAGCACTAAAGTGTCGCGAGTGCTAACTTCTGATAATAATATACCACGAATAATGGCGGAATTTTAGCGTTTTTTGTATAAATTATGTTAACAATTTGTGAACATCGCCCTTTTGCTTTGATTTCAAGTCAAAAAGAGTGCTAAAAACGGCGTCATTCAAAAAGGCTGTCGTTTATGATAGCGGTGTACTGAATTGACGAAACGAGTCCGTTGGTATAAACGAAAAGAAGATTTGAAAGTCCCTTCGTGTACTTATAGCCGGAGCCGGAATAGGTAAAATCATCGCCGTATACCTCGACCACCTTTTCAATCGGATCGCCTATCTTTATTCCCTTTAAAGTGGAAACGGTCGTGTCGGTAAGGATTATCTGATAAATGTAGTTTGCGTTTTTGTCTGGATAGGTCACGATGCGAATCCCGTCGTAAATATACGTGAGCGTTCTGTCGGAGTCCACGCCGCTTTCCCTGCACTCCTTTTCCTGTCCCATTGCCTCGGATATCTGGCGCATAGAGTCGTGCGGATGGATTATCACGCCGTTTGTGTGCTTGTACGCAAAAAGTCCGTTATCCGTTATCTCAAAGGTTTCCTCGCCCGTGCCCTCGCTACCGCCGCATGCGACCATAGCGAATATTGACAAAACGAGCATAAAAATCGCTATCGCTCTTTTCATTTTGTTCTCCTTAATATATATTAGGTAAAGTATACCACATATTTGTTAACTATAAATGAACAAAACTCACCTCTCTCCTTGCTTCTATTGACTTTTTTGGCGTTTTGTGGTATATTTAATACACGCGCCGCATATATATAAAGAGGCTCGATTTTTGCACAAGGAGATTTTCATGAAGCTCTCAAAACTCATTGAAAAGCTGAATATAACGAAAATTTGCGGAAGCACCGATGTCTGCATTTCTTCGGTAGAATATAATTCGTCAAAGGTGGTTGACGGCTCTCTGTTCGTTTGTCTTAAGGGCTTTAACGCGGACGGTCACGCCTATATTCCCGACGCTATAGCGCGCGGAGCTGCCGCCATTCTCGTCGAGGATATGCCATCCGAGGCTTACTCCGCCACCGTCGTTTGCGTTCCCGACACACGCGAGGCGCTTGCATATATCTCCGCCGCGTGGTTTGACCATCCCGCAGAAAAGCTGACAGTAATAGGACTTACGGGCACGAAGGGCAAGACCACCACGGCGTTTATGACTAAGCGCATACTTGAAGAAGCGGGCTACAAGGTTGGAATGATTGGCACGCTTGGCGCTTTCATAGGTGAGGAGCAGATAAAAACGAAAAACACAACGCCCGAATCCTTTGAGCTTCACGCTTTTTTCAGAAGAATGCTTGACAAGGGTTGCACGCACGTGGTAATGGAAGCGTCCTCGCAGGGCTTCAAGCTCAAGCGCACGGCTGGGCTGACCTTTGATTTCGGCGCGTTTCTCAACCTCTCGCCCGACCACATAAGCCCCGGTGAACACGAAACCTTTGAGGAATACCGTGACTGCAAAAAGATGATGTTCTCGCAGACGAAATGCGTTATTGCCAACGCGGACTCTGAATATTGGCAGTATATGACCGAGGGCAACGAGGTCATTACCGTATCCACCGACAAAAGCGCCACGCTCCGCGCGGACAACGTAAGCTCCGTTTGGGACAAAGCCGTGCTCGGCTCGCGCTTTAACGTAAGCGGACTTTATAACGGTGAGATATTGCTCAATATGCCGGGAATATTCAACGTTCACAACGCCCTTATCGCCATGGCAATCGCCCACGGCTTGGGTATTAGTCTCGAAACCGTGCAAAACGCGCTTTCCAAAATAAGCGTTAAGGGGCGCACCCAGCTCATTCGCGAGGCGGCTAATATGGGAACGTTCATTATCGACTACGCCCACAACGCGCTCAGCATCGAGGCTCTGCTTGAAATGCTCAAGAGCTACTCGCCCAAGCGTCTAATCCTCGTTTTCGGCGGTGGCGGCGGCAGAGCAAAGCAACGCCGCTATGACCTCGGACTTGCCGCAGGACGTAGCGCCGACCTTTCCATCCTGACCACCGACAACCCGCGCTTTGACGATCTTGACACCATTTTCGCGCACATTATCGAGGGAATTGACGTTCACGGCGGAAAATACGAGATAGTGATTGACCGCGAGGATGCTATCCACTACGCGATGGATATATGCCAAAAGGACGATATCGTCGCCTTCGTTGGCAAGGGACACGAGGAATATCAGGATATCAAGGGTGTCAAATACTATTTCTCCGAGGAGAAGATAATAAAAGAATACGCCGCATCAAAGCTCTGATGCAGAAGAGTGCCGCTTACAAAAAGCGGCACTCTTCTCTCTTTTTCTGCATATACTGACATTGGAAGTCGCAGAAAGGAGATGCGTAAATGAGATATATTGCTGTTTTTCCAACGCTTACTCTCGCAAAGCGCGCACAGAGGACGCTTGCCGCATCCTCCGTTGCCGCAGAGACGGTGAAGGTCGACTCCGCAAAAACCACGCGGGGATGTTCGTGGGGCGTTATCTTTCACGAATCCCAGCTATACAGAGCCAAAATGATATTCGCAGATGCTAAAATAGAAGTCCGCGAGATACTTTCGGAGGGCGGCTGATGGTGTATCTTGACAATGCGGCGACGAGCTTTCCGAAGCCGCCAAGCGTTGTAGCAGAGGTAAAGCGCTGTCTTGAGGAATACTGCGGAAATGCGGGACGCGGCGGACATCCGCTATCCATGGCGGCGGCTGAAAAAATATACGAATGCCGCGAAGAATTGTCCGAGCTTTTCGGCGCGCCCGATCCTTCGCGCGTTATATTCACGCAGAATGCAACCGCGGCTCTGAACCTTGCCATAAAAGGACTTTTGCCATACGGGGCGCACGTTATCACGAGCGAGCTTGAGCATAATTCCGTTCGCCGTCCGCTTGAAGCTCTTGCCTCGGACGGTTTGATAAGCTTTGATAAAATAAGTATACTAAAGAGCGGTTACTTGCTTGACGGCGGTGCTATATGCAAGCAGATTGCATCCGTGATGCGTAAAAACACGGCGGCGGTGGTTATGACCGCTTGCCCCAACGTCTGCTCGCTTCGGCTTCCGCTTGCAGATATCGGCAGACTCTGCCGCCGCCGCGGCATCCTTTTCATCGTCGACGGTGCGCAGGCGGCAGGACATTTTCCGCTTGATATGCGCTCCATGTGCATTGACGCGCTTTGTCTGCCCGCGCACAAAGGTCTACTCGGCCCGCAAGGTTGCGGTGCGCTCATACTCGGTGAAGGAATAAAGCCGCGCGTGCTTTTTGAGGGCGGCTCGGGTTCGTCCTCGTTTGAAGCGGAAATGCCGCGCGAAATTCCCGAAAGATATGAGGCGGGAACTCTTTCGACTCCCGCCATCGCGGGACTTTGCGAGGGCGTGCGCTACGTCCGCAAGATGGGTCTTGCAAATATAGAAAAACACGAGAAATCGCTTTTTCTGTACGCGCGCCAAAGGCTCGGCTCTATACCGAAGGTTAGGATATATATGCCGCAATATGCGGGAAGTGTCCTCTCTTTCAACGTCGGCACGCTTCCCTCCGACCGAGTGGCATCAGCGCTCGGAGAGGCGGGGATCTGCGTACGCGGAGGGTTTCATTGCAACCCGTGGGCGCACACCGCCCTCGGAACTGACGCACACGGTAGCGTGCGAATATCATTCTCGCCGTTCAACACCGCAAGTGACGTTGACGCGCTCGCGCTTGAGGTTGAACGCTTGACCGTAAAATAAAAAAGGTGCTGTCGCACTATTGCGCGACAGCACTGTTTTATAAATACACGGCAAGCCGTGATCTATAACGTTTGCGCTGAATTATTCAGCAGCTTCCTCTTTCTTAGCAGCCTTCTTGGAAGACTTCTTGGTCTTCTTGGCAGCAGCCTCAGCCTCTTCCTCAGCCTTGGTCTTTACAAGGGTGATAAGAGCCATCTCAGCTGCGTCACCTCTACGGGGACCAAGCTTGTAGATGCAAGTGTAACCGCCGTTTACGCCCTCGTACTTGGGAGCGATCTCTGCAAAGAGCTTGGTTACAACATCTTCCTTAGTGATATATGCAAGAGCTGCGCGGCGGCTTGCAAGGGTGTTCTGCTTGCCGAGAGTGATCATCTTCTCTGCCATAGCGCGAACTTCCTTTGCGCGAGTAAGGGTAGTCTCAACCTTTCCGTTCTCGAGAAGGTAGGTAACCATACCGCGAAGCATTGCATTTCTGTGAGCTGTAGGTCTGCCGAGTTTTCTGGTTCCGGGCATCTTTATGCTCCTCCTTATTTGATCAATAAATGTTTGGTTGGAAAGTTATCAGTCCTCTTCCTTGCGGAGTGCAAGTCCGAGGGAATCCAGCTTCTGAATAACTTCCTCAAGCGACTTCTTACCGAGGTTACGAACCTTAATCATTTCGTCCTCGGTGCGGCTGACCAGATCTTCGACTGTGTCAATGCCCGCACGCTTCAAGCAGTTGAAGCTACGCACAGACAGGTCAAGCTCCTCAATGGTCATCTCAAGAACCTTTTCCTTTTCCTTTTCGGGTCTCTCAACCATTATTGCGGCGTTCTTTGCTTCATCGGACAAATCAACAAACAAGTTGAGATGCTCGTTGAGAATCTTGGCACCGAGAGAAATCGCTTCTTCTGCTGAGATAGTTCCGTTAGTCAGAACCTCCAGCGTAAGCTTGTCATAATCAGTAATGTTACTGCCGACACGGGTATTGTCAACGGTATAGCTTACGTTATAAACGGGAGTGTAGATCGAATCGGTATAAATGAGCCCGATGGGCGCACTTACTGCACCGTTGCTCAAATCCGTGTGGATCAGCTTATTTCTCTCCTGAGAAACGTATCCGTGACCGTTTTCAAAAGTGAACTCAATATACAGGCGCGCACCCTCTGCAAGAGTTGCAAGGTGGTGGTCTGCGTTGAGTATCTCAATATCCGAGTCCTGCTTGATGTCGCCTGCAGTAACCTCCATAGGACCGACAACGTCAAGTACAGCAGTCTTGGGGGCCTGAGTGTAAAGCTTTGCAATAATGCCCTTTACGTTCAGAACGATCTCGGTAAGGTCCTCGGCTACACCGGGGAGAGAGGTGAACTCGTGAAGAGCACCGTCTACCTTGATCGACGTTACGGCTACTCCGGGAAGAGAGCTGAGCAGAACTCTGCGCAGCGAGTTACCGAGCGTAATGCCGTATCCGCGCTCAAGCGGCTCTACGATAAAGCGACCGTTTCTACCGTCCTCGCTTATATCAATACTTGTGATGTTCGGCTTCTGTATCTCTATCATTCCGTAATATACCCTCCTAAAAATATTTCAATTAAATAATAATTCGGTGAAATAAAGGCGCAATCGGTAGCAATACCGATTGGTAGGAACGGTATTACTTGGAATAGAGCTCAACAACAAGCTGCTCTTCAACGGGATACTCGATATCATCACGCTGGGGAAGAGCTACAACCTTTGCGGTAGCGTTCTGCTTGTCAACCTCAAGCCACTTGGGAGAGATTCTGCTGTTCATAATCTCTGCAAGAGCCTTGAACTTTTCGGACTCCTTGCTGGTCTCAGCAACAGTAACGGTGTCGCCTACACGAACGAGAATGGAAGGAATGTTAGCCTTCTTGCCGTTTACAAGGAAGTGGTTGTGACGAACGAGCTGTCTTGCTTCCTTACGGGTCTTAGCCATACCCATTCTGAAGATAACGTTGTCAAGGCGGCGCTCAAGAAGGCGGAGAAGGTTTTCACCGGTCATGCCCTCCTGCTTTGCTGCGATATCATAGTAGTTAGCAAACTGAGTCTCAAGAACACCGTAGATGAACTTGAGCTTCTGCTTTTCCTTGAGCTGAAGACCGTAGTCCGAGGTCTTCTTTCTCTTGTCAGCTCCGGGATTTCTGTTAGACTTCTTTTCGTAACCGAGAACGGCGGGGTCTATGCCAAGCGCACGACATCTCTTTACGATAGGTTCATGGTTTACTGCCATTTCAAATTTTCCTCCGTTATTCTATGGTAATATCGGCACTCTGAATCTGCCGACGCCGAGCAAACGAATAGCTCGGTTTTGCATTATTGCGCGAAAATTAAACTCTTCTGCGCTTGGGAGGACGGCAACCGTTGTGAGGAACGGGAGTTACGTCCTTGATCATAGTAATCTGAAGACCTACTGCCTCAAGACCGCGAATCGCAGACTCACGTCCCGAACCGGGGCCTCTTACGTAAACCTCAACAGACTTCAGACCGTGCTCCATAGCAGCCTTTGCGGCAGCCTCGGATGCAGACTGAGCAGCGAAGGGAGTGGACTTTCTGGAGCCCTTGAAGCCGAGTTCACCGGCAGATGCCCAAGAAATAGCATTACCTTCGGTATCAGTTACAGTAACTATGGTGTTATTGAAGGTTGCGCGAATATGAACCTGACCGTTAGGTATATTCTTTTTATCGCGGCGCTTCTTAATGACCTTTTTTGCAACTTTAGCCATAGTAGCTTATCATCCTTTCTTATTTCTTCTTGTTGGCAATGGTCTTAACGGGACCCTTGCGGGTTCTTGCATTGGTCTTAGTTCTCTGACCTCTTACCGGCAGACCCTTTCTGTGTCTGATTCCGCGGTAGCAGTTGATCTCAACAAGACGCTTGATGTTAAGAGCAACGTCACGGCGGAGGTCACCCTCTACTACGTAGTTGTTCTCGATCTCGTCACGGAGCTTTGCTACTTCGTCCTCAGTGAGGTCCTTAGCACGAGTATCGGGGTTAATTCCGGTCTTAGCAAGAATGTCATTTGCGCTCTTGCGACCTATACCGTAAATATAGGTAAGGGCAATTTCAACGCGCTTCTGATTAGGAATATCAACACCAGCTATACGAGCCATTCTGTTTGATCCTTTCTTATCTTAAATTTTGCGATCAGCCCTGACGCTGCTTGTGCTTGGGGTTTTCGCAGATGACCATTACGCGGCCATGTCTTCTAATGATTTTGCACTTCTCGCAAATCTTTTTTACGGATGGCTTAACTTTCATTTAAATTTTACCATACCTTTCTTTAAATTAAGTGTTCACGCACACCGTTACTTCGTGCGCCAAGTGATACGTCCCTTGGTCAGGTCGTAGACCGAAACCTCGACGGTTACGTGGTCACCGGGGAGGATTCGGATGTAGTTCATCCTCAGCTTGCCCGATATATGCGCTGTAACGATATGTCCGTTGGGAAGTTGTACCTTAAACACGGTATTGGGGAGAGCCTCAATTACCGTACCTTCAAATTCGATAACGTCGTCCTTAGGCAAAATAATCACTCCTATCTTATTTGTTGCAATCAATCGTATACGGCTGTGAGGATCACAGGTCCGTTTTCAGTTAAGGCTACTGAATTTTCATAATGCGCCGAAAGGGTTCCGTCGGCAGTCTTTACAGTCCAGCCGTCAGGCATTTCCTTGACCTCGTAGCGTCCGACGTTTACCATCGGCTCTATGGCAAGGGTCATACCGACTGCGAGCCGCACTCCTCTGCCCGCCGTTCCGAAATTCGGAACTTCAGGCTCTTCGTGAAGCTCACGGCCAACTCCGTGTCCTATATATCTGCGCACTACGCTGAAGCCGTCAGCCTCAACACAGCTTTGTATCGCGTGCCCGATGTCTCCGATGCGGTTACCCACACGGAATGCCTCGACACCGCACTCAAAGCTACGCTTTGTGGTTTCGATAAGCCTTTGCGCTTCGGCGGATATGCGCCCCACGGGAATGGTTCGAGCCATATCTCCGTTAAAACCCTTGTAAAGCGCACCGACGTCGATCTTTACGATATCACCCTCGTAAAGAATTTTCTTTTTCGAGGGAATACCGTGAATGACCTCGTCGTTTATGCTTATACAAGCGCTTCCGGGGAAGCCGCCGTAGCCGAGGAAGGAAGGCTTTGCACCGCACTTCTCTATGTGATGACGAATAATAGCGTCAAGCTCATAGGTGCTTATTCCCTCGCGCACCTGTTCACAGGCGGCGAGCATTGCTTCGGCAGTGATCCTTCCTGCCTCTTTCATATCGGCTATTTGCAACGAATTTTTGATTGGTATCATTATTTGTCGATCTTCGCGAGAGCCTCACGCACAAGCTCGGTAGTATCCTCGACCTTTTCCTGACCCTCTACTGCAACGAGCAATCCGCGCTCGCGGTAGAAATCAAGAAGGGGCTCGGTCTGGCTGTGGTAGGTCTCGAGACGATTGATAACGGTCTCTGCCTTATCATCCTTGCGGATGTAAAGAGCCTTGCCGCACTTGTCGCAAACGTCTGCAACTGCGGGAGGATTGTAGTCAACGTGGTAGGAAGCGCCACATTCGCAAACGCGGCGTCCGCTCATACGCTTAACGATCCTTGCGTCATCAACCTCGATGGAAAGAACGGCATCGATCTTCACGCCCATATCCTCAAGCGCTTTCGCCTGAGCAATGGAACGAGGAAAACCGTCGAGAATGAAGCCGTTTTTGCAAGCATCGGAAACAAGGTAATCTCTTACGATGCCGATAACTATCTCATCAGGAACAAGTCCGCCGCTTTCAACGTAAGACTTAGCAACGTTGCCAAGCTCCGTGCCTGCCTTCATGGCATCGCGAAGGATCTGGCCTGTGGAGATTGCGGGAATATTCTCGCGGGCAGCAATAAGCTCCGCCTGAGTTCCCTTGCCTGCGCCGGGGGCGCCCATAATAATAAGATTCATTATTGATCTCCTCGGTTATTAAAATAAACGGCTTAACCGAAAATACCCTTGGACTTGGATCCGCCGTAGTTACGGAGAGCCACCTGAGCCTCGAGGTCTCTGTGCGTTTCAAGAGCAACGCCTACAACGATAAGGAGCGAGTTGCCACCGAAGGCAAGGCCTGCGAAGGTAGTTCCCATCGTGGAGGTGATGATGTTGATAAGCATCGGGAATCCTGCGATGAAGCAAAGGAAGATAGCACCGATAAGGGTGATCCTGTTGAGTATCTTCTTGATATACTGAACGGTAGGTCTACCCGAACGAATGCCGGGGATAGAACCGCCGTTTTTCTGAATGTTGTTTGCAACCTCTACGGGATTGAAGGAAATCATTACGTAGAAGTAAGCAAAGAGAACGATCAGAACGAGATAAAGAACGAGATAAAGCCAACCATCGTAGTTGAATACGCCCGTTACGCTCTTCCAGAAGCTGCTGTCCGGGAAGAAGCTTGCAATAGTAGCGGGAATGGAAACGATGGAGCTTGCGAAGATAACAGGCATAACGCCCGTCATATTCAGCTTAATGGGAAGATTGGAGGACTGACCGCCGTACATCTTACGACCGACAACTCTCTTTGCATACTGGATCGGAATACGTCTCTCGGATTCGGTAAACCAAACGACGAGAACGACGATTGCGAGAGTAATAACAACGGATACGATAGCAAGGATAAGACCGGTCCACTTGAACGAAGCAAGGTTCATAGTGGGGAATACCATTGCGATGATCTGTCCAACGAGAGCGGGACCGCGGGAGATGATGTTTGCAAAGAGGATCATGGAGATACCGTTGCCGATACCGTAGTCATTGATCTTCTCTGCGAGCCACATGATTACCGAAGAACCTGCACAGTAGCAGAGCACGATAACGAGCTTGCCGAACCAGTTGACACCCTCGGTAAGCCAGCCATAGTAGTTCATATACTGCATATAGCCGTAAGCCGTGATGAGAGAAAGTCCAACGGTTGCGTAGCGAGTGATAGCGGTAATCTTTCTTCTGCCCTCCTCGCCGTCCTTAGACATACGCTCAAGCGCAGGAATAGCAACGGTGAGAAGCTGGATAATGATCTGTGCGGTAATGTAGGGGGATACGGAAAGAGCAAACAGAGTTGCCTGACCGAATGCACCACCCGAGAGGATGTTCATATAAGCGAAGATCGAGCCCTCGGTCTGAGCCGTAAAGCTTTCAAGAGCTGCAGCACTTATATAAGGTACGGGAATCTGCGCGCCTAAACGGTAGATAAACAGGATGAGCAGAGTGAAGAGAATCTTCGAGCGAAGCTCTGTTACCTTCCAGGCGTTTCTGAAGGTCGCAAACATCCTTATACCTCCTCTACGCTTCCGCCTGCCGCTTCAATCTTTGCTTTAGCGGCTGCTGAGAACTTTGCCGCCTTTACGGTGAGCTTCTTCTGAAGCTCGCCATTTCCGAGAACCTTGAGACCGTCGAGTTCCTTGCGAACGATGCGGGCATCAAGGAGAGCTGCGAGATCGACGACGGCGCCGTTCTCGAAGCGATTGAGGTCGCTTACGTTTACGGTTGCATAAACAGTTGCGAATCTCTGGTTGTTAAAGCCTCTCTTGGGAAGCTGTCTGTAAATGGGGAACTGACCGCCCTCAAAACCGGGACGTACACCGCCGCCGGAGCGAGCGTTCTGACCCTTGTGGCCCTTGCCGGCAGTCTTACCGTTACCGGATGCAGGTCCTCTTCCCTTACGGAAACCGGACTTTACAGCACCGGGAGCGGGGCTGAGTTCATAAAGCTTCATTATGCTTCCTCCTTTACGTCTTCTACCTTAACAAGGTGAGAAAGTACTTTTACCTTTCCGTCGAGAACAGGTCCTTCAGCGTGGATGATGCTGTCACCGATCTTGCGCAGACCAAGGGAAGCAGCGGTGTCTCTCTGGTTGGGCTTGGAGCTGATAAGGGATCTTGTAAGAGTTACTTTCTTCATTTCTGTACTCCTCCCTTAACGTCGTCAACAGTGATGCCGCGGGTTGCTGCGACCTCCTCTGCGGTACGAAGCTGCATAAGTCCCGCCATCGTAGCCTTTACGACGTTGATGGGGTTGTTGGAACGCAGGCACTTTGCACGGATGTTGCTGATACCTGCAGCCTCAAGTACCATTCTGACCTTGTTACCGGCGATGATACCGGTACCGGGGGCAGCGGGCTTGAGAAGTACCTTACCGGCGCCA
Organism: Eubacteriales bacterium; assembly: GCA_045544735.1. Taxonomy (GTDB): domain Bacteria; phylum Bacillota; class Clostridia; order Oscillospirales; family CAG-272; genus CAG-390. The sequence continues at coordinate 17,035 of JAZPZM010000026.1, read as the reverse complement.
AATACGCCGACTACTTCGTGAGGAATGGTGGTTCCCTTAAGGGAAACGCTTACCATGTTCTTCTTTGCGTCTTCGATTGCCTTGCGGATAGCCTCGGGAACCTCGACAGCCTTTCCAAGTCCTACGCCTACGCGGCCGTGTCCGTCACCAACTACCATGATAGCTGCAAAACGGGCTACGCGTCCACCTTTAACGGTCTTGGAAACACGGTTCAGGGCAACGAGGTACTCGGAAAATTCCTTCTCCTCGATATTGTTGTTTCTGAATGCCATTTTAATCTCCTTGAATGTTCAAATAAATAGTTGAACAGTGTACAAACCGGAAATTAGAACTTCAGGCCGCCCTCGCGAGCGCCTTCAGCAAGTTCCGATACACGTCCGTGGTAAAGATAGCCGCCGCGGTCGAATACGACTTCGGTGATACCCTTTTCGATTGCTCTTTCGGCAACGAGCTTGCCGACCTTCTTAGCAGCCTCTTTGTTGCCGCCAAGTTCAAATTCCTTCTCGTAAGAAGAAGCAGAGACGAGGGTTACGCCCTTAACATCGTCAATGAGCTGGGCGCTGATATTGTTAGTAGAACGATACACGGCAAGGCGGGGACGCTCTGCGGTGCCCGATACCTTTGCTCTGACTCTGATGTGTCTCTTAAGACGTGCAGCGTTTTTATCCTTCTTAGATACCATTTGTCCTTACTCCTTTCATTACTTAGACTTACCGGCTTTACCGGCCTTGCGACGGATAACTTCGCCCTGATAGCGAATACCCTTTGCATGGTAGGGCTCGGGAGGTCTCTTGCCGCGGATAACGGCTGCTACCTGACCGACCTGCTGCTTGCTGATACCCTTGACCGTGATGGTGGGGGGAACAACCTTGTCGGCAACCTCGAAGGTGATTCCTTCGGGCTCGGCGATAGCGAACTTGTCCTGAGGCATACCGTTAACGAGGGAGTGACCAACGTAAAGAAGGAGCTTGTTGCCCTGCTTTGCTGCTCTGTAACCCGTTCCGTGGATCTCAAGGACCTTGGTGTAACCCTGAGTAACACCTACTACCATATTGTTGATGAGAGCGCGGGTGAGGCCGTGGAGGCTTCTGTCTTCCTTCTCATCGGTGGGACGCTCAACGGTGAGAACACCTGCGTCAACCTTAACGTTCATGCGGGGGCTGATCTTCTCAGTGAGAGTACCGAGCTTACCCTTAACGGTGATGATACCGTTATCAACCTTAACCTCTACACCTGCGGGCAGAGTAATGGGCATTCTTCCTATTCTTGACATAGCTTAGCCCTCCTTACCATACGAATGCGAGCACTTCGCCGCCAACCTTCTCTTTACGAGCCTGCTTGTCGGTCATAATGCCCTTAGAGGTGGATACGATAGCGATACCAAGTCCATTCATTACGCGGGGCATATCCTCGCAACCTGCGTAAATACGCAGACCGGGCTTGGAAACTCTGCGGATACCGCGGAGAACCTTCTGCTTCTTACCCGTGTACTTAAGAGTTACACGGATAACGCCCTGCTTACCGTCCTCGATTACCTCGTAACCGGAAACGTAGCCCTCGTTGGTGAGGATCTCTGCGATGGACTTCTTCATGTTGGATGCCGGAATGTCAACAGTAGAATGCTTTGCATCGTTAGCATTTCTGATTCTGGTGAGCATATCGGCGATTACGTCTGACATTTGCATTTTTTTATTCCTCCATATGCAAGTTTATATTATCTTGCTGCCGTTCGCGGACGGCGGCATATCGGCGGTTAAATCGGGCCTTGGCTTGATTTCCTTCCGATAGTGGGGTTTTGGTTTTAAATTACCAGGAAGCCTTTCTTACTCCGGGAATCTCGCCCTTGTAAGCGAGGTTACGGAAGCAGATACGGCAGATGCCGTACTTACGAAGGTAAGCGTGGGGGCGTCCGCAGATCTTGCAACGGTTGTACGCGCGAGTGGAATACTTAGCGGGAGCCTGCTGCTTGTTGATCATAGCTTTCTTTGCCATTTTAACCTACCTCCTTATTAGTTTGCGAAGGGAGCGCCGAGAGCCTTGAGGAGCTCACGAGCCTCTTCGTCGGTATTGGCTGTGGTAACGAAGCAGATATCCATACCACGGATCTTGTCGATCTTATCGTACTCGATCTCGGGGAAGATGAGCTGCTCTTTAAGACCGAGGGCGTAGTTACCTCTGCCGTCGAACGCGTTGGGGTTGATACCCTTGAAGTCACGTACGCGGGGGAGAGCGAAGTTGAAGAGCTTATCTACAAACTCATACATCTTCTCGCCGCGGAGGGTGACCTTTGCGCCGATCTTCATTCCCTCACGAACCTTGAAGTTCGCAACGGACTTGCGTGCGTAGGTGGGAACTGCCTTCTGGCCGGTGATAAGGGAAAGGTCGCCGATGATGTTATCGATAACCTTTGCGTTATCCTTTGCCTCGCTCGAACCAACGTTGATAACGACCTTGTCGAGCTTGGGGATCTGCATTACGCTCTTGTAACCGAAACGGCTCATAAGGGCGGGAGCGATTTCGTTCTTGTAAGTCTCTTTAAGTCTTGCCATTTTTTCGTTCCTCCCTTACTTAAATTTCCTTACCGCATTTTGCACAAACGCGGATCTTCTTGCCGTCAACGATGTTAGCCTTTGCTCTTACGCCCTTCTTGCAGTTGGGGCAGTAGAGAGCTACCTTGCAAGCGTAGATTGCGCCTTCGGTCTCAATGATACCGCCGGTCTCACCCTGCTTGCGGGGCTTAACGTGCTTCTTAACGGTGTTTACACCTTCAACGATAACCTTGCCTTCCTTGGGGGAAGCTGCGATTACCTTATGGGTGAGGACCTTACCGTTGCTGTCCTTCTTATCCTCGTACTTTCCGGTAAGGAGTACGACGGTATCTCCGGTTTTGATATTCATCGTTTTTCTCTCCTAACTTAAAGTACTTCGGGTGCGAGGGAGAGTATCTTCAGGTACTGCTTCTCGCGGAGTTCTCTCGCCACAGGGCCAAAAATACGGGTTCCTCTGGGAGTCTGATCATCTTTAATAATAACTGCTGCGTTCTCGTCAAACTTAATGTACGAGCCATCTGCACGCTTGGTGCCATGGGTGCTGCGTACGATTACAGCCTTGACAACTTCGCCCTTCTTAACCATGCCGCCGGGGGCTGCCTTCTTAACAGAAGCAACCACGACGTCGCCGATATTGGCATATCTGCGGCCGGTACCTCCAAGGACGCGAATGCACAGAAGCTCTTTGGCGCCGGTGTTGTCGGCAACCTTCATTCTTGATTCTTGCTGTATCACTTACGTTTCCTCCTGATTCAATACGATATTTGACGTATCTACTTGTGTGTGCCGCTTGATTATTTGGCTTTTTCGATCACGGTTACTACGCGCCATCTCTTAGTCTTGGAGAGGGGGCGGGTTTCCATGATGCTTACTTTATCGCCGATGCCGCATTCGTTGGTCTCATCGTGAGCATGAACCTTAAGAGTACGCTTGACGATCTTGCCGTATACGGGGTGCTTTACGTTATCCTCGATAGCAACGGTGACGGTCTTATCCATCTTGTCGCTTACAACGTAGCCCACACGGACTTTTCTGAGGTTTCTTTCTTCCATTGTTCTGCCTCCTTACGCGTTCTTCTCGTTCTGAACAGTCATAACGCGGGCGATGTCCTTCTTGACCTCGCTGATGCGATTGGTGTTCTCGAGCTGATTGATAGCAAGCTGGAAGCGGAGGTTGAACAGTTCTTCCTTAAGCTCCTTGAGCTTAGCGTCGAGCTCTTCTGCGCTCAGTGCCTTGATTTCGCTGTACTTCATTCGCTTACCTCCTCACTCTCGGCAGCGCTTCTGACTACGAACTTGCACTTGATGGGGAGCTTGTGCGAAGCAAGACGCATAGCCTCTTTCGCAACATCCTCAGCAACGCCGTCCATCTCAAACATAACGCGTCCGGGCTTTACTACCGCTACCCAGTACTCAGGAGATCCCTTACCGGAACCCATTCGGGTCTCAGCAGGCTTCTCGGTGATGGGCTTGTCGGGGAAAATCTTGATCCATACGTTACCGCCACGGCGGATGTAACGTGTCATTGCAATACGGGCTGCCTCGATCTGATTGCTGGTGATCCAGGCGGACTCAAGAGCCACAAGACCGTACTGACCGTAGGTCACGGTGTTGCCGCTCATTGCCTTACCCTTAAGTCTGCCGCGCTGTACGCGACGGAACTTAACTCTCTTAGGCATCAACATTAGTTTTTACCTCCTTCTTTAGGAGCGCCGGTGCGAGGACCTGCAGGACGCTGACCAGCGGGACGGTTGCCACCGTTACGAGGACCGCGGTTGTCGCCGCGATTGCCACGGTTTTCGCCGCGAGGACCGCGGTTGTCGCCTCTGCGCTCGCCGCCTCTGCGGTTGTCACGACGGTCGCCTCTGCGATTGTCGTTTCTGCGCTCACGAGCTGCGCCCTCGTTGAGGACTTCGCCGTTGTAGATCCATACCTTAACACCGATCTTACCGTAGGTGGTATTAGCCTCCCAGAAACCGTAGTCGATGTCTGCGCGGAGAGTCTGAAGCGGGATGGTTCCCTCGTGGTAGTGCTCGCTACGAGCGATCTCGGCACCTGCAAGACGTCCGCTGCAGGTGATCTTGATTCCGCGAGCGCCAAGCTTCATGGTGTTGCGGATAGCCATCTTCATAGCACGGCGGAAAGCCACACGGCCCTCGAGCTGTCCTGCGATGTTCTCTGCAACGAGCTGAGCGTTGAGCTCGGGATTGCGAACCTCAACAACGTTTACAGATACGGGGATCTGCTTGCCGTTTGCGTCCTTACCAACGATTGCTTCAACTTCCTTCTTAAGCTTTTCAATGTTATCACCGCTGCGGCCGATAACCATACCGGGCTTTGCGCAGTGGATGAAAACTCTTACTCTGTACTGGTCGCGCTCGATCTCGATCTTGGGCACGCCAGCCTTCTGAAGCTCTTCCTTGAGGAGCTTTCTGATTTTATAGTCAGATACGAGAACGTCTCCGAAAACTTCGTCCTTAACGCACCATCTCGAATCCCAACCCTTGATCACGCCTACGCGAAGGCCGTGAGGATTAACTTTCTGTCCCATTACGCATTGACCTCCTTTTCTTTCACAACGAGAGTGACGTGAGAAGTTCTCTTCAGAATTCTGTCACCCGAGCCCTTAGCTCTGGGCATATATCTCTTAAGAGTAGGTCCGGGGCATACGAAGCACTCGGATACGTAGAGATTGGAAATGTCCATCTGGAAATTGTGCTCGGCGTTAGCCATTGCGCTCTTGAGAAGCTTGATAAGATCCTCAGAAGCAGCCTTGGGGGTGTTCTTGAGAATAGCCATTGCTACGTCAGCGTCCTTGCCGCGGATAAGGTCGAGAACGATCTTGACCTTGCGGGGAGAAATTCTAAGATATTTAAGATAAGCTCTTGCTTCCATATTCAGTCTTCCTCCTCAATTATTTACCGTTGTTGGACGTCTTGGAGCCTGCATGGCCCTTGAACAATCTGGTGGGTGCAAACTCGCCGAGCTTATGACCGACCATGTCCTCGATTACATAAACCGGGACGTGCTTGCGGCCGTCGTGAACGGCGAAGGTGTGTCCTACGAATTCGGGGAATATGGTGGAAGCGCGGGACCAGGTCTTGATGACCTTCTTCTCGTTCTTTGCATTCATGGCGCAAATGCGGTCATAAAGCTTCTGCTCTACGAAAGGCGCCTTCTTAAGACTTCTGCTCATTCTATATTCCCTCCTTATTTAGCATTTCTGTGCTTTACGATGAACTTCTCAGTGCGAGCCTTCTTATTTCTGGTCTTATAACCAAGAGCAGGCTTGCCCCAAGGAGTGAGCGGGCCGGGATGACCGATGGGGGAGCGTCCCTCACCACCACCGTGGGGGTGGTCGCAGGGGTTCATAACTGAACCGCGTACGGTAGGACGGATGCCCTTGTGACGGGTCTTACCTGCCTTACCGACCTTAACGGTATCGTGCTCGATGTTACCTACCTGGCCTATAGTAGCCTTGCAGTTCATGGGAACGATTCTTACCTCACCGGAGGGAAGACGGATAAGTGCGGTTCCGTTCTCCTTGGAGATCAGCTGTGCAGCTGCTCCTGCGGAACGTACGAGCTGACCGCCCTTGCCGGGGTTAAGCTCGATGTTATGAATGACAGTACCAACAGGGATGTTGGCAAGGGGCAGAGTGTTACCGGGCTTGATGTCCGCCTCTGCGCCGGAGTATACAACGTCGCCGTCCTTGAGTCCGACAGGAGCGATGATGTAGCTCTTCTTGCCTGCGGCATTCTCGAGGAGTGCGATGTATGCGGTACGGTTAGGATCGTACTCGATACCGACAACGGTAGCAGCGGTAGTGTCGTTGCGTCTGAAGTCGATAAGACGGTACTTGGTCTTGTTTCCGCCGCCTCTGTGGCGTACGGTAATCTTACCGTTGGCATTACGTCCTGCGTGCTTCTTCTTGATAACGATCAAGCTCTTTTCGGGGCTGAACTTGGTCAGCTCCTCGAAAGAGGGAACGCTCATATGACGTCTCGACGGTGTTGTGGGCTTATATTTGATTGTAGGCATTTTCAGTTCCTCCTACTTTCTCAGTTCATACCCTCGAAGAAGGCGATGGTCTTGGAGTCCTCGGTGAGAGTTACGATTGCTTTCTTCCAAGCGGAAGTGTAACCCTGCTGGTAACGAAGTCTCTTTGCCTTGCGCTTCATCGAGATAGTATTTACCGCTGCAACCTTGACACCGAACATGGTCTCAACTGCATTGGCGATCTCAGGCTTGGTTGCGGAGGTCATAACCTTGAAAGCGTATTTCTTCTGGTTCATCATATCCATGCTCGCCTCGGTGATTACGGGGCTGATGATGATGTCCTGTACCATTTTCTTCATTATGCATATACCTCCTGCAGTTTTTCTGCAGCCGCACGGGTCATAACAAGCTTCTCAGCGTTCAGAATCTCGTAAACGTTGATGGTGCTGTAAAGAGTAGTAGCGGCGGTGGGGATGTTGTCGCAGCTCTTGATAACGAGCTTGTCAACTTCGGGAAGGACGAGGAGAGTCTTGCAAGCAACGGTCTCGGTGCGGGACTTGATCTCTGCGCCATCCTTGTAGTTCTTAACTACGTCCTTGTTAAGTCCAAGAGCATTGAAGGTCTTAACCATCTCTGCGGTCTTGTAGCTCTCGAGCTTGCAGTCGTCAAGGATCACGAGGTTACCCTCTGCAACCTTTGCGGAAAGTGCGCTGAAGAGAGCAACTCTCTTGGTCTTCTTGTTAAGGTCGGTGCGGTAGCTGCGGGGCTTGGGGCCGAGAGCAACGCCACCGTGAGTCCACTGAGGAGCGCGGGTAGAACCCTGACGGGCACGACCGGTTCCCTTCTGTCTCCAGGGCTTCTTACCGCCGCCGCTTACTTCGGTGCGGGTAAGAGTGGACTGAGTACCCTGTCTCTGGTTGAGCAGATATGCTCTTACAGCGGAATGAAGAACTGCGCCGTTTACCTCAGCACCGAAAATCTTTTCGGAGAGGCTCATCTCGCCAACTTCATTACCTGCCATGTTAAATACTTTTACGTTAGGCATTTGTCATTCCTCCTTCTTTACTCAGGCCTTAACCGAGTCGCGGATGAATACGATACCGCCCTTAGCGCCGGGAATAGCGCCGCGAACTGCGATAAGGTTGTTCTCTGCATCGATCTTAGCTACGTTCAGGTTAAGGATGGTGACCTGCTCGTTACCGTACTGACCTGCCATCTTCTTGTTCTTGAAGATTCTCGCAGGGTCGATAACGCCCATGGAACCGGACTGACGGTGCACAGGGCCTACGCCGTGTGTCATTCTCAGCTTGTGGAGATTCCAACGCTTGATAGCACCGGTGTAACCGCGGCCCTTGGTCATACCCGTTACGTCGACTTTTTCGCCAACGGCGAAGGTTTCGACAGATACGACATCGCCAACGTTGTAAGCGGAGCAATCGTCAAGGCGGAATTCCTTAAGATGCTTCTTGGTTGCAAGTCCGTTCTTTGCGAAGTGTCCGATCTCGGCCTTTGTCGAATGCTTTTCCTTAACATCGGCATATCCGAGCTGTACGGCCTCATAGCCGTCCTTTTCAGCAGTCTTTCTCTGCGATACTACGCAGGGACCTGCCTGGATTATCGTTACGGGAATTACATTTCCGTTTTCGTCGAAGATCTGAGTCATACCGATCTTCTTACCGATAAGTCCTTTTTTCATTTTCTTTCCTCCTGTAGGTTATTGGTTGACGCTGTGAATTTTCCCTTGCGGGATTACGCCAACTTGACCGACAAGCGCTCCCGTGGAGCCTTGTTAGTGTGCTGTGCGAATTAAAGCGTGATCTGAATATCTACGCCTGCGGGAAGCTCGATGTTCATCAACTCTTCGGTAAGCTTCTTGGACGGCTTAGCGATGTCAATGAGTCTCTTGTGGTTACGAAGCTCGAACTGCTCACGGCTGTCCTTGTACTTGTGGACCGCGCGGAGAATGGTTACGACTTCCTTCTCGGTGGGAAGCGGAATGGGACCCGATACCTCGGCACCGTTACGCTTTGCAACTTCAACTATCTTTGCTGCTGCTGCATCAACGAGAGTGTGGTCGTAGCTCTTCAGACGAACTCTGAGCTGCTCCTTAACTGCCATGTTTTTCCTCCTTCTTTCTCGCGTACACGCGATTATAATGTAATGTAGCTTTTGCGCGCGCCGCGTTCCGAAAATGAAGAAGCTTTTTCCTTAACACCGTTTCGGGCGTTCCCTCTTATTGCCATACAAAATCCGAAACTCGCTCTCGCATCTCGTCACGTCTGACGGCGCAACACGAATTTCGGGCTGTACGACAACAAGGTCGAACCCCGAGGCAGTCTATGAACCTCGACTGCTCGGTGCTTGAAGCTACTTTTTTCGCCCGATTACCCGAAGATTTCCCCTTCGGCGGACTTACTCCGCGAAAATTACCCGCTGTTCAGGCGGCAACCTTTCGCTTCAACGCTTTTTTCGCACATCAAGCTCTGTTATTATACTATATTTCCACATAATATGCAATATGGCAAAAGGGAGAAATTTCAAGCGTATTTTCGCCTTGTTTTTATACATTTAGCACAATTATTGCCTGTTTTTTCATCATTTTGCCTCAAAAAAGAGGCGAAGTATCGCCTCTTTTTTGAAAATACGTATTTTTTATTGATTTTCGTCGTTTTCGGGAGACGAATTTGCCTCCGTTAGCCTTTCCAAAGCATCGCAAAGTCGCTCACGAAGCCAAGTCGGTTCAACTATCCTTATCTTCGCCTCTGCCGCAAGGAGCGCGCCGAGAAAGAACCCAACGTTGTGAAACTCGCAATTATACCTATTGCTTCCGCTCGCGCGGCTTTTAACGAATCTGCCGAGCCCCAACGCCGTCAGCTTATCCGATATTTCAAGGACTGCGGTATACGGTATACTCATCTGCACCACCTCGTCGCCGTCGCTTGCCTCGGCGGCGGCAAAAAGGTCAACGTAATCATCCCTGTCTCCCTGCTCTATCGACGCGCCAAGCTCAAAGTCCTCGGTGTATCGGTAGCCCTTGCGGAGTCGGCAGAATTCAAGCGGCGCGCCAAGCTCGGTACGCAGATAGTCAACGTCGCGCTGTGCCTGACGCTGTGAGATGCCAAATCTCTCGGCGAGGCGCATAGCGTTTGGAAAATATCCGTCCTTTATTCTTTTGTGAAGCCATCTTATTCTTTCAACGGCAAATTCAGCAGGCATAGCTTCCTCCGCAAAAATTTCTTATGGTCACGCGCAGACAAAACAACTATTATATATAAGGTAGAAAATTATTCGTCAATCTCGGCGGGAACGGCGATCTCGACGGCATCTTCGGGAGCAAATTGCTTAACGTAGGAACAAATACTTGCGCTTATATGAACGAACATCGTAAGGCAAATGAGAGATTCAACGCAAAATCTTCCCTGCTCCAGAAGTCCGCTGAAATACGAGAACAATCCGCCAATACCCGCAGACGCGGTGAGGATCATAGCAACGAGCCCAAACGCGAGATAAGCGCGGGGGCGCTTGGTGACGGGAGCGAAAAATCGGTTTTCGTGAAGGATAAATACCATTGATATTATCAACGCCCATTCGATGAGAATCTTGTGGGGGCTGTTCATCGGAACTTCCATATCAAAATAAACCGAAAAGACGCCCGAAAGCATACGAATAAGAGTCAAAAATCCAAGAACTGTGTCGATAAGCTTTGCAGACTTGCCAAAGCCCCTTCTGAAAAAGCAAACGGCAGTAGCGAGGGAGGCAAAAGCTCCGAGTATCGACATCACCACCATCACTTTATCGGTCTGCGTGGCAAAGGAATCGTTGAACGCTCCGAAAAATTCCTCCGAGCTGATCATTCCCGCAAAGGAATAAAGCGCGTCAGCCAAAAAGACGAAGGCGCAGAAATACAGCGCGATCATATTTGAGTGCGGCCGTGCATCCGCCGAGGGACAATTTTTAGGAAGCAGGAAGAACACGGAAAGCCCCCAAGCACAGCCGAGAACGCAGAGCGCGTTCATTGCGGTAACAAGAAAGCCGCCGTCGTAGTACCCAACGATGTGATCGTAATTAAACACGAGCGTGATTATGCGCAAGACAGCCGTGAGCGCGGCGAGCGCAAGCACGCTGAAAAAATAAACCTTTATCTTATCACCGTATATACGGCGCAGATCCTTCGTTTCCGTCATTGTAAAGCCTTTCATAACAGGATGTATTTATTTGATTATACCGCAAAAATATGAATAAATTGTAAACAAGGCACGCCTTGAGGAAAAAAACTACATTTTATATATAATATTTTTCACTTTCAGCGCAAAAATAAAATTTTTTTATTTTTTTGCGAAAAGGGCTTGACAAATGCACGACTAATCGCTATAATATCTATGTTATCCAAAGACAGCAGGTTCCCGTAAAAGCGTAAGCCACCCTGCCGAGGAGGACATCACCACTTATATTTGTGTTTTGTGTCTTTCTTCGGGTGCGCTATGCACGGGAGAAGGATATTTTTTTGCCCTTTTTTCAGGGCGCGAATTACACCAGGAGGTAAACACAATGCCCAGCAATGCTATACTTGAGCAGAAGCAGCAAGTTGTTGCCGAACTTACCGAGAAAATCAAGAACTCCGTGTCCGGTGTCGTGGTAAACTACCAGGGCATCACCGTTGAGGATGATACCAAGATGCGTAAGGCTCTTCGTGAAGCAGGTGTTTCTTACACCGTTATGAAGAACTCCCTTACCGGTCGCGCTTGCGACAACTGTGGTTACGGTGAGATCAAGCAGTACCTTTCCGGCATGACCGCTATCGCAGTCAGCGCCGACGACGCTGTTGCTCCCGCTAAGATTCTCAAGCAGTATGCTGACAAGATCGAGTCCTTCAAGCTTCTCGCAGGTTACGTTGACGGTGAGGTTCTCGACACCGCAGGTGTTGAAAAGCTCGCTTCCATTCCTTCCCGCGAGACTCTTCTCACTCAGCTCCTTGTTTGCGTACGCTCTCCCCTTGTCAACCTCGTTTACGTTCTCGACACCGCTGCCAAGAACGGCGGCGCTCCCGCAACTGAAGAGGCTGCTACCGAGGCACAGGCTTAAGTCTGTCGCTTAAATTAAAAAAACATTACATTATTCAGGAGGTCAATTAAAATGGCTAACGAAAAGATTACCGCTATCCTTGATGAAATCAAGGCTCTTACTATTCTTGAGCTCGCAGAGCTCGTATCCGCTGCAGAGGAAGCTTTCGGCGTATCCGCTGCTAACATCACTGCCGGCGCTGCTGCCGGTGCTGCTGCTCCCGCAGCTGCTGCTGCTGAGGAGAAGACCGAGTTCGACGTAGTTCTCGCAAGCTTCGGTGCTAAGAAGCTCGACGTTATCAAGGTCGTTCGCGAGCTTACCGGTCTTGGACTTAAGGAAGCTAAGGAACTCGTTGAGGGTGCTCCTAAGACTCTTAAGGAAGGCGTTTCCAAGGATGAGGCTGAGTCCATCAAGACCGCTCTCACCGAGGCTGGCGCAACCGTAGAGATCAAGTAATTTAAAAAAGAACAAAATCCTGTCTGTTCATAAAAGCCCGATGCTTAAAGCATCGGGCTTTTATGTTATTTAATTTTTCTGCATTCAACGTAGTAACGCTTGTCTGCGGCGTGTCCCATAGAGAAGGTCTTGCGCGGCAGAGCGCCGTCGTTTTCAACCGCGGGGAAAAGCTCGCTCTTTTCGATTCCGTTAAAGAGGAAGCCAACACAGCCCTTCTTCTCGGCAAGGCGGCAAAGCGTATCCTCGCCGTGTATGTAGTCGGTAACGGTGTCGGGATGCTCGGCGGTGTACTCGTCAAGGAACTTCTGAAGCGTTCCTACCGCGAGCGTCAGCGCAGGCTTTGAGAAGGTAATGACCTCGCTCTTGCCTTCCGTAATGACGGTAAAGCTCTGTGCGGCGGCATCACCGCAGGTATTATCCGCGAGTGTGCGGAATTTCTCGACAAGGTCGCAAGGATCGGCAGTTTCGACTATTCTGTATATAGGCTCAAACTCAAGGGAAGCATCGTGGAGATTTCCAAGCTCGCAAAGCGCGTATCTTGCAGGGTGGCTTGCCGCCGCTTCCGCGCCGATCTTTGCCTTGATCTCCTCGTAAGCCGCCTTTGCGGTAGCAAGGGAGTGGTTTCCGTCGCCAACAGCGAAAACGATGGGAGCGTTCTTGCTTCCTCTGCTCTTCACCGCCTCGTCGATAGCGGCGTTGATAGCGGCAAACTCCGCCTCGGTGATGAACGCGCCGCGAACTGCACCAGCCGTTCCGTCAAGCTCAAAATCGTACGCATCGGCAGCTCTGCCCGCAAACGGACCGAGGATCTTATCCTCGATATCGTCGACGAGGAGAAGGATGTGGGGAAGCTCAAGCGCGGCGTCGCGTCTTACCTCAAGGCGCGGGGGGATGCGCTCAACTACCGTCTTTTCGGTAGCGCGGATAGCGGAGGTAGAGCCTACGCTGTAATCGTAGTCCTCAAGGTCAACTGCGGCAACGATACCACGGCGGATCTTACCGCCCGAAAGGCGACGCTCAAGGTAGATTCCGCAAGCCTTATGCTCTACGAGCCAATCGGATGCGATGTAGCTGTCCATAGCGGCGTGAACGGTGGGAATGCGCGCGGCACTCTCGTCAAGCCATACCTCGGGCAGAATGAGCTTGTAGGCGGAGGGCGCATCTCCGACGCGCTCCTTTACGCCAAGCCAATACTCAGGCTCGGAGGTGTACTGGTCGCAGGCGACGGTAGCCCATTTCGTACCGTCAACGCGGGAAAAATCGGGAAGCATAATATCAGCAGGATATATATACATTTCTGACCTCACATTAGTTTTTTTTAATTATACTACATTTTCTTGCGTTTGGCAACAGTTTTTTTCATAATATATAAAAAACTGTTGCACTCGCAACTATTTTGTGCTATAATATGGTAAAATTCAAAACGAAAGGCTGTGATCCAATGGGACCCGGATTCGGAGGACCTCCCCCCGACAGATATAAGAATCAAAAGGTAGAGCCACCAAAAAACATAAAAGACCTTCCGCGCTTTTTGCGCCAAGTGGTAGGCGGCTTTTTCTACAGACTTTTTTATATATTCCTTTTAGTATGGCAAACTAACCCCATCATACTCTTTACGATGGTGTTCGTTGCCGTATTCAACGGCGTTGCGCCCGTTATCGGATCCGTTCTTTCCGCAGATATTCTGAACGAGATGCAAGCCGTTATCGCGGAACGCACCATCGCTGAAAATGCAGGACAGATATACACCATCGTTTTCTGGGGTTCGTCGGTGCTGACGCTCCTTATCGCGTATTTTGCCTACCGCATACTCACGCGGGTTTTCGATAGAGTGACCTCCTCTATCATTCGCGTAGCGGGCGAAAAGGTCGTGCGTCAGGTAAAGGTGCAGATAATGGAAAAGGCAAAGACCGTAGACCTTTCATCCTTTGACATTCCCGCGTTTTACGAAAAGCTTGAAAACGCGAACCGAGAGGCAGGAAACCGCCCCATCTCCACCCTTCAATCCACTTTTTCGGTGGTCAGCCAGATCATCTCGCTCGTCAGCTACGTCGTGATACTTGCAACGATTCCCGATATGTGGTGGATGCCGCTCGGTATAATCGCCATTTCCGTTCCGTCCGCTATCGTTTCCTTCGTTTACAGACGGAAAAACTTTAATTATATGCGCCGTCGCTCCAAGGACCGCAGACAGATGAATTACTATTCCGACCTGCTGGTCAACAAGGACCTTGCCAAGGAGATACGCATATTTGACCTTTCCGACACCCTTATCGGAAGATACAAATCCGTATTCAACCGCTACTATGCGGGACTGCGCAAGCTGATAGTCGCGGAGGCATTCTGGCTCATCGTTATCGCCATTATTTCATCCGTGGTGAACTGCATCTTCTACGCCATCATCGCGTACGGCGTATTCGAGGGACGCTTCCTTATCGGTGATTACTCGCTCTACACGGGCGCACTTGCATCCATTGCGGGATGCGTGACCGCGCTTATCAACATTTCCGCCCACGTTTACGAGGGCACGCTGTTTATTGACAACCTCGTTTCCTTTATGAAGGAGGAGCAAACGGTCGTACCTACCCTTGAAGAACCCTTGCGCGTACAGCACGGTATGCCGCACACCATAGAGTTTAAGAACGTCAGCTTTTCTTACCCCGGTACTGACCGCAAGGTAATAAACAACTTCTCTACCACGTTCCGCCCAGGCGAGACCGTCGTACTCGTCGGTCTTAACGGCGCGGGAAAAACCACGCTCATAAAGCTCTTGACAAGGCTTTACGACCCCACCGAGGGCGTTATCCTGCTTGACGGACACGATATCCGCGAATACGACGTTGCCGACCTTTATTCCCTGTTCGGAATAATATTCCAAGACTTCGGAAAATACGCCGTAACAGCCGCCGAGAACATATATTTCGGCGACGTTTCAAGTCCCGAGGACGAGGCAAAGATGCGCGCGTGTGCCGAGCAGAGCGCAGCTTCGGACTACATTTCCCGTCTGCCCGCAGGTTACGATACGCCGCTTATGCGTATTTTTGAGCAGGATGGCATCGAGCCGTCGATCGGTCAATGGCAAAAGCTCGCTATCGCGCGCGCGTTCTACCGCGACTCCGATATTATGATACTTGACGAGCCGACAGCCTCCCTTGACCCGATGGCAGAGCAAGAGATATTCAATCAGTTCGACACTCTGCGCGAGGGAAAGACCACCATTTTCGTTTCCCACCGCCTTTCCTCCGCCGTTATCGCCACGAAGATCGTGGTGCTTGAATACGGCTGTCTTATCGAGGAGGGCACGCACCGCGAGCTTATGGAAAAGCACGGTAAATACTACGAGCTGTTCTCCACGCAGGCAAAGAGATATCTTGAGGGCGGCGATCTTGTCGACCGTGACGAGCTTTCTTCCGCTCCGCAACGCCCGCACCACCGCCGTCACCACAACGAACAGCAATAATAAAGCAATAAAAATCGCTCGAAAGAGCGATTTTTATTGCTTTATGGTTGACATTCTGCCTTTAATTTATTATAATAATATATTATATTAATTTTTTGGAGATTTTATTATGAGCATTAAGGTTGTAAAATTCGGCGGCTCATCTCTCGCAGATGCTGAGCAGTTCCGCAAGGTTGCCAATATTATAAAGGCTGACGACGCGCGCCGCTACGTCGTTCCCTCCGCGCCCGGCAAGCGTTTTTCGGGTGACATAAAGGTCACCGATATGTTCTACGCTTGCTACGATCTGTCGAAGGGCGGCTCATCCGAGGAATTCGACGCGCAGTATAAGATGATCGAGGATCGCTACAACGGCATTATTGCCGATCTCGGTATGAATTTCGATATCAGCGGCGAGCTTGAATACGTTAAGCGCGCAATTCTCTGCCACGCGGGCCGCGATTTTGCCGCAAGCCGCGGCGAATACCTCAACGGTCTCATCCTCGCTAAATACCTCGGCTACGATTTTATCGACGCTGAAAGCGTTATCCTCTTTACCGAGGACGGCAAGTTTGACTCCGAGAAAACGCAGGAAGTCCTCTCTGCCGAGCTTTCTCGCCACGAGCGCGCGGTTATCCCCGGCTTCTACGGCATTATGCCCAACGGCACGGTAAAGACCTTCTCGCGCGGCGGCTCTGATATCACGGGCTCTATCGTTGCCCGTGCGGTAAACGCCGACCTTTACGAGAACTGGACCGACGTTTCGGGCTTCCTTATGGCAGACCCCAGAATCGTTAAGGATCCCCTCGCAATAAAGACCATCACCTACCGCGAGCTTCGCGAGCTTTCCTATATGGGTGCTACCGTTCTTCACGAGGACGCTATATTCCCCGTAAGAAACGCGGGTATCCCGATCAACATCAAGAACACCAACAAGCCCGATGACGAGGGTACTATGATAGTTGCCAGCGCCGCAGATTACGATAGCGAGCACGTTATCACGGGTATTGCGGGAATCAAGGGCTTCTCCTCCATCATCATCGAGCACGATATGATGAACGCGCAGGTCGGTTTCGTCCGCCGCGTGCTTGAGGTCATCGAGGACTACGATATCTCGCTTGAGCACATCCCCTCCGGCATCGACACCATGAGCGTTATCTGCTCTACCGAGCAGCTTGACTCCTGCCGCGAAAAGCTCCTTGCCGCTATCAACCGCAACATCAAGCCCGACAGCCTTAACGTCGAGGACAATCTCGCGCTTATCGCCGTCGTAGGACGCGGAATGGTCAAGGCGAGAGGGACTGCCGCTCGCGTTTTCGCCGCTGTTTCCGACGCGGGCGTAAACATCAAGATGATAGATCAGGGCTCGTCCGAGCTTAACATCATCATCGGTATCGAGGAGCACGACTTTAACACCGCAATCGAGGCTATCTACCGCGAGTTTGTAAAGTCATGACCACCAGCCGTGCTGGTGGCTTGCGGTAGCCCCCTTGGGGCATTTCACACGCTGAGCCTATAGGCTCGTCGAATTA